>JBJHCR010000172.1:0-13829 GCA_050486105.1 Vulcanimicrobiota bacterium | reverse complement strand
TGCTAGAAGTGGGACTAGAGGTAGAAGAAAAGTTGAGATCTTGGCTCATGGCACCCGGTTGATCACGGGCATGAAAAGTCCTTCCTACGAATCTAGAAAAAATCTATAGGGCGAAACAGCGCTTACTCTTCGCCTTCTCGAAGGCGTTGCAGCAGGACCGCAGTCTCAAGTGTGTTGAAGAGAAGCTCGCGACTGGATCCGCTCCGAGATCGTTGCAGCAGGACCGCAGTCTCAAGTGTGTTGAAGAACGGCTCAAGAAAGCCAAGGACGAAAGTGAGTTGCAGCAGGACCGCAGTCTCAAGTGTGTTGAAGATGGCGACAGCTCCACTCTCACCGGTGGCGAGTTGCAGCAGGACCGCAGTCTCAAGTGTGTTGAAGACACAAAGTCCAATGAACATAAGCGGCATACGTTGCAGCAGGACCGCAGTCTCAAGTGTGTTGAAGACGATCTCCCTTGAGCTTGCAATCGCAGGAGGTTGCAGCAGGACCGCAGTCTCAAGTGTGTTGAAGAACGGTACAGCTCTTCGAACGCCCCTAGACCGTTGCAGCAGGACCGCAGTCTCAAGTGTGTTGAAGAGCAGCCCCTTCTCTGTCGGCTTCGTTACCTGTTGCAGCAGGACCGCAGTCTCAAGTGTGTTGAAGACAGCCGCACCCCGATTTCGACCAACTTCTTGTTGCAGCAGGACCGCAGTCTCAAGTGTGTTGAAGAGTATCGACCGGAATCTTAGTAACAGCGGGGTTCCGGTCTTTTTATGTGCATAGAAAACGCCTGCTGTGCTGATCAAAAGAGCCGCAATTGTTCTGGATTTTTTTCACGCCTCTCAATCCTATCTTCAAAGGTGATAATGTTCTCGTACTGTTTGTCTGTGATGGAAATAAGGGTAATTTTGCCCTTCTTGGGTCGATTTTCTCGAATTTTGCGAGTTATCTTATTGACGCCTTCTTTTCCCGGAAACACTCTCATATACACTGAGAGTTGGCACATCAGGAAGCCCTGCTTTAACAAGTAGTTTCGAAACTTGGTGTGCTCGGTGCGCTGGTGCTTCGTGAGCGTCGGTAAGTCGAACATCACTACCATCCACATAACCCTGTAACCGCTCAACTCACTCACGCCAGCTTCCACTCAGGAAAGACTAGCACCTCGCTTTTCTTGCGATAGCTCTCGCAAACCGACAAAGCCAGATCCCGAATACATTGAAATACAGGGGTCGTTCCCCTGGAGGTCTGTTGGTCCATGTACAAGACCTTAACAAGTTCAAGCTTAAGTTCTGGGGTCAAGTCTTCAATGTTCAGGCGATGAAGAAATTGCTGATAGACCACGGAGTCGGCCAGGACTCGAAAAGGTTCCATCAGATCATCCACTAAGCAGAACGGATTCTTTCGATTCCTGTGGAAGATACCGAGGGCCGGGTGAAGCCCGACGGCTGATACGGCCCGTGCTGTGGACGCCCGCAGAACGGCGTAACTATAGTTCAGAAGACCATTAAGTCCGGGCCGTTCAGGTCTACGATAGAACCCTTCTCCAAAAAGCTTTGGCCAATATAAGATCGCCGCCTGAGCTTCCTTGTTATCAGGATCACCCGACCTTACAGAGTCGGCCAATCGCTTTATTCTTGCACAAAAGCCTTCTTCAACACCGGAGTCTGTGAGGAGCTTGAGTTGGTTAAGAATTTTCTCTCTCACTATTCGCGCCCACATCTGCTTTTGAAGAGGTTGAGTCGCCTTGATTTGATTTTCAAGGTTTTCCACAGTTCGGTGGTGCTGAAAACATGGCAACATCATAGCGCAGGGTAGATAGGCCTCGTCACATATCACAATCGGAGCCCCCCGCTTCGACACGGCTTTCAGAACCTCACTGGTAAGCTGAGTACCACCAGAAATAATCAAAGCCGCGATGTCGTCTAGCGGCACCCGGCTCTTTTCTCCCTCTTTGCAAACTACTAAGTGGCCGTGCTCTTTACGAAGAGCCACCCCGTAACTTGAGATCTCGATGACGTGAAACATAGTGACCCTCCCTACCCAAAGGATTTAATGTCACCTTTTCCAGGCCCTGCTTGATAAGGGAAGGTAGGCTTTTCTTTACGTGATAACTGTCCTTTTCTCCAGTAAGGTTCATTGGTTCAAAGACTATCGAATTCTGGGTTGCTTTGAACTTTACGACCCGGTAGATAGTCGGGGTAGAGCCCAGCCTAATTGCATCCATCTTCCAAAGTCGCAAGAGTTTTTTTGCAGCGGGGTGTGGCTTAAGGTCGTTGACACTCAAGACCCCTTTCTCGAGCCGAATCGCCTCAATATAAGTAACAAATCGACCCAAGACTCTTGGCTTCTTTTCGGGAATGAGCCAAACGTCACACCACGCGTATCCATCCAATGCGTAGGCCTTATATGGAGCCGAAGGAATTCTTTCCACACTGCGATTTGAAGAAAGCGATCGCACTCGGGCGACCCCTAGATTTTTGAGCGCATCTTGAGCTTCTTTTGCGTTGGTATTAGATGCAAAAACAGAAGCAAGTACCGGATCACGGATAGCCCTCTCGGCACCAGACTTCAAGACTTCCACAGGCTCTCTCGCAACTAAATTGTGGCTTTGTCCCTGATCCTCATGAACGACACCGTAGGCTGTGTCCTTGAAAAACCTCTTATTCACATCACGGTCCGGCTTGAACGAAACAATCATTTGGTCAAGTCGCGCCGCAAAAGCGTCTCGCAAATCGGCCAGCGGCAGCAGATCTTTACTCTTGTGTCGGTCAAGAAGTTCTTTGGCAATGGGTTTGCCCTTGGCGCTCGCTTTGGATATGTACTGAAGTAGAGATCGGGTCGTGAGACCAACCACGAAAGCATCGAGCGCGTGATGGCGTAAGTCGTCTCGATTCTTTTCCTTGTCATTCCCCAGAAGTGGATGCATCTGCCACTCTCGCCGAAGAAAAGCTGTAAGCCGACCGGGCACACTCCAGACATCGTCGCATATCGCTCCAAGATACATTACCGTCTGCCTTGAAAGGTAGGCGGTGTCTCTGAGTTGACGCTCCAACCAACTGTCATCCTCAGCCAACTCCATAGCGTTCTCTTGTAACCGCCACCGCTTGTTTGGAGGCAGCCCTTGAGCCCTTTTCACAATTCTCTCCCAGTAGTAACCTTCTTGTTCATGACGCCCGTCGCCAAAGGCTTCAAAGGGTGATTTGTTGCCCTTCAAAGTGTTGGCTTCTTGGTAGCAGAGAATCTTGTTGGAGACGCCGTCATCGTAGGTTCGAGAAAAAGGTAGCAAATGCTCAATTTGAATCGAAGAGTTAGAAGCGAACAGTTCCGATAGCGATATGGGCTTTCCTGTAAAGATGCAGTGACTACCGACGCCGTTCTCTGTTAATTCCTCCCAGAGCTTCATCTTCAATAGATTGGTGTAGCTGAGTCTTCGACCCAACTCTTCCAGTTTCACTCTTGCTCGGTCGTTCCGCGCCTTGTTCTTTTTCTGCACCAAGGCGAACTCACTTTTGGCCTTTTGCCCCATTTTGAGCTCTCGGGTGAGTTCCACGACAATTTGAGCTGGTTTTCCATAGAGCTTGATCAGTTCGTTTACAATGAGCCTTACCTGATTGAGAGCTAGGTGCACAGTGGGATTGCCGATCCTTCCAAAGAATTTTTCAGGCGGTCCGTCTGGTCCCACGGATTTGTCCGCAAACATTACCGCCTTCGTAAGTACCTCACCGTAGTAAGGCAAAGAGTGGGCTGAATTTTTCCACTCGTTGTCCAAAAGCGAGTACCCGAGAATCTCCCTGATTACGTGTCGATGGCCGCAAGCCGTTTCCGCCATCCAGGGAATGATCTCCCTCAACAGTTCAGGACAGTAGGAACCTATTCGGGTTCCTATACCATCTACAATCTTGAATAGCTTCTGAAGCGTCTCTAACTCCATCGACCAAGTCTCAGCTAATTGTTCAAGACGCCTTTCGAACCCAGCCTGAAAGTCGAGTCGTAAACCCAAGGCTTTTGCGAGAGGCTCCGCTCGAGAGACCTGGTCGAGATCCAATAGCAAAGCAACTATGTGATCCTTCTGTTCCAACGAAAGCGAAGACCATTCGGGAAATTTCGCTTTATTGAATTCCACTTCGATTGGACATCCCTGGAGCTTAGGCCGAACATCCGAGGCTAAGTTAAAGTAAACGAATCCGGGAAGTTCCAAGCCGAAGGGCTTTCTCGCTGAAGCATTGGGAAAGCTCAGCTCCTTCTTCTTCAACATGGTTTGAAAAAGTTTGTGTCTTTGGTCTGAGACAAGAGCCTTTTCGTTGCCTTCCTCATCGCACCAGCGCAGATTATTGATGTTTTCCCAAAGTCGGTAGTGCTCGAAGCTAGGAAGACAGTGGGGTGCACGCTCCAAATCATTGCGGACCGAGCATCTGCCGCGCTCAACCGGCAGAAGTTGACGCTGAAAAAAGATAGTTCCTTCACCAAGCTCGTTCCATTGCTCTTCAGTGAGGCGTTTCTGGTTAGCCGTTTTGATGGCTTCGAACTCTGCGATGTACATCCAGCGCTCAGGATAATACTCAGAACCGCGCCGAAATCTTACTCTTTCCCCATCGGTCTGCTGCCATTTCCATAGCAACTGACCTAAGGTCTTACCATTCAACTCGGCCTTTAACTTTGACATTCCCTCCCGCAGGACACCACCAGTTTTTTCGTCCTCCGTGAGGTCCTTTCGACTACTTCTAAACCCTCGACGTTTAGCCAAGTGGGCCAAGGCTCTACCAAGCTCTTGGTCTGTTGCCGTTCCTTCGGCTGCCTTGGCCCGAGCGAGATAGGGATCTATCCGGTAAACCGCATCTCTTTCAGGTCCGGCCTTGGGCATCAGTCCGAATTTCTCTAATAGACTAATCGCTTTGTGAAGCCTCTTACCGCGTCTATCTAGTTGCCGCCGCTTCTGGCGAGCCAACCTCCTTGCCACCGCTAAAGGAACTTTCGACTGAGGATCTCTACCATTCGGAAATATCCGAACACCCGCATCGAGGAAAGACTCTACTTCTTTACCGTCTTGACCTAATCCAAAGACACACCAACCGATGGATGTTTCCCCCAAATCCAACCCCAAACGCCACTTCAAATTGACAATCCTCCTAAATTCATTTATTTTTAAAGCTCAACACATTTGAGACTGCGGCCCTGCTGTTAACAAGGCTAAATGTCCACAAAATGAATTGCCAGGGTACGCCCTGGCAATTTTTGTTCCCCGCAGAGTGAAAAAATCATCCCAGTCCAGTGTCCCTACTACTCCACGCATTTACGCAAAAAGCCTCCAAGTTGAAAATCTTCTTGCAAAGCCTGCTCTCCTAGCACCCGAGTTCGACAGTCGTAGACACAGAAAATGGGCGTGAAATGGCAGGGGTACTAGCCCGGCTCGTCGGGAGACGCGGATCGCATTGTGACTATGCGCTAGTGCGAGGGTCGATCTGGAAGAATCGTGGCGGCTCCGGGACCCCGATGGCGTGGAACAGGCGGGACTGCCCAGCCTGAGTCTCGGTGCGCTGGCGTATGGCACCGGATGGGCTGGCAAAATAATCCAGGTGCATAAAACTCGACCTCCAGCAACTGTTTGTATCCAAGAGCAACGTCGGCTGCGGAAAGCGTGTCGTCAGAGGTGAGTAACAGGTCCTTGGCGTCGAGACGCTTCTCCGACTCCAGCTTGGCCTTATCGAGCCTGGGCCAACCGCCTTTGCCCAACTTGAGGTAGCGTCCGAAGGTCTGGTGGGAAACGAGCTTGCAAACCGCCTTGGAGGGCTCGCTCTTGTCGAGCTTCTTGATGGCGTCGAGTTCGGCTTGCAGGCGTTCAACGAGGCTGTTGCGCTCGTGCTCGTCCTTCTTCTGCTGTTCGGGATTGCGGACCAGAACGTAGCGTTTACGAGCTTCGCCGTCACCGACGACGAGTTCCTTGACCTCGACGTTATGGGTGACCGACTGGTAGCAGTCGGCTCGCGAGAGCGCCTCCTCGACCATCGGCTTGCCAGCCTGCATCTTCTCGCCGATGATGTAGTGGCCACCCGCCCTCTGAAGCTCGCGAAGGTTGGCCTCAGACTCAGACGTGAAACCCCGGTCAAGGACCGTGATGACGCGGCCAAGCTTCCAGCCTATGAGATCCACTCTGCCCTGCTCGACGCGGGTGAAGTCGGCGGTGTTGCCCGGCCAGGTCCACACCCGAATAGGAATGCCCTCCCGTGTGACGGCAAGACCAATAACAACCTGAGCGAGGTCAGGTAGACTGTCCTTGGAGTAGCCTTGGCGGCGGAGAACGTAAGCTTCATCCTCGGGGTCCGTCGGCATGTCCTCGCGCTCGATCTCGAAGTAGGTGCTAGTGGTGTCGAAGAACAGCAGGTCGACCTCGAGATTGAGCAGATGCGAGACCGAGAAGAACACTTCTTCCTGGAGCTTGTCCTCCATCTCCAGAACTACATCAAGCGAGCGGTAGAGGTGCTGAACCTGGAGGTCTTTGACACTGGGCAGGCAGACATCATAGTTGGCCCAGCTCTCAACGGAGAGCTTGCTTTTGGGAGCCAGGGACCCCGATCGCCGGTTCCATTAAGTTAGGAATCGCCCAACCCGCCCTCGAGGCCCATCGGTGCCGGAACTGCCAGGTGGGGAGATCGGTCCAACCCTTGAATTTATAGCCTAAGATCCATTGCCCCGTTATAGCTTTTAGGCTATTCTGAATTTCTGAGCGGTAAGGACATGGTGAAGAAGTTCAAGGAAGTCGGCTGGGAGCTTGTCAGCGTAAAAGGCAATCACCACAAACTGCGAAAGAATGGGCACACCTACATCATTCCGGTGCACGGGAAGCACGATCTCGGACCTGGTGGAACCAAAGTTGCACTCAAGAAACTCAAAAGAGGTGGGATAGTGGAGGTTGTCAGATACCCCGCCAGGATCTTCCGAGATCCTGAAGACGAAGAGCGATGGTTGGTTCATTTTCGCGGACTTGGTGGTGGCGACGTCGGGATCTGGACCGAGGGAGACTCTCTCGAGCATGCCAGAGAAATGGCCGTCCCTTTCTGCCAGGATGGAGTGAGACAAATCGATACTCCGGAATTAGTGAGGATTCTGGAGAGAACACCCCGGTGCAGATGAGCCGGAGTGGAGACCCGAGCGGGAGCGAGGGTCGTAACGAAGGCTCATCTGCACCGGGCGACCAAGATAGAACCCCGAGGGCGGGGAAAGTAGATATCGAATGAACATCAATGTGAACAACCCCAAGAACCAGAGTTACCGGAGTGACTCTAGGGCATACACAGCTACCGATCAAAACCCTGAGGTGAAGCCGAAGAAGGCTAAGCGGCGACGATTCACCGCCAAGCAGAAGCTGAAGATCCTGGCCGAGATCGACGCCCTCGAACGAGGAGAAGTCGGCGCCTACCTTCGGCGGAATGCCCTTTATTCGTCCAGCGTTTCGATGTGGCGTAAACAGCGCGACCAGGGGCAGTTAGAGGCTATGAGACCCAAGAAGCGTGGCGCCAAACCCAAGTCTGCGGAGGCACATCGCCTCGTCCAACTTGAACGCGAGACTGCCAAGCTTCAGAAGGAGTTGGAGAGGGCTAATCTCATCATAGGGGTCCAAAAAAAACTCTGCGATCTCTTCGGGATCGACTCGATGACCGGGGAGGAGTTGAAGTGATCGCTGCTGTCCAAGAACTGGCTCCCCAGTTAAGTCAGGTCCAAGAGAGTTGCGAGGTCCTGGGGGTACCGAGAGCGACCTACTATCGCGCTATTGCACCACCAAAGGAGCGAGAGCCTCGAAAACCAGTACGGCCGTCAAATGCCCTGTCTGACGCGGAGAGACAGCGTGTCCTCGACGTCTTACACAGTGAACGTTACATCGATTGTCCGCCTGCCGCAGTCTTTCATGGCCTGCTGGACGAGGGCGTGTATCTCGCCTCAGAGCGGACCATGTACCGTATTCTCGCTGAAAACGACGAGGTGAAAGAACGGCGTGCGCAACGTCGGCACCCGCAACACACAAAGCCCGAGTTGATAGCCACAGCTCCCAATCAGGTTTGGTGCTGGGATATCACCAAGATCAAGGGGCCGGTAAAATGGGTTTATTTCCATCTCTACGTCATGTTGGATATCTTCAGCCGATGTGTGGTGGGTTGGATGCTTGCCCCAAGAGAAGCGGGATATCTGGCGGAACAGCTGATCGAAGACAGTTGCGCCAAACAGGGTATCCAGCCTGGCCAGTTGACTATCCACTCGGACAGAGGACCGGCAATGCAATCGGGCCCTGTGGTACACCTGCACGCCCGTCTCGGTATCACCAAGAGCAATAGTCGACCCCACGTCAGCAACGACAATCCGTTTTCTGAGTCTCAGTTCAAGACCCTAAAGTACCGGCCGGGATTTCCCAGTAGATTCGGAAGTTTCGAGGATGCCCTCGCCTTTTGTAAGGAGTTCTTTCCCTGGTACAACAACGACCACTACCACTCAGCTATAGCATTCCTGGCCCCGGCCGACGTTCACTATGGTCGAGCCGACCAAATCCTGGCTGCGCGCCACACGAAAATGATGGAGGCTTACACGGAAAACCCAGGCCGATTCATCAACGGACCGCCAAAACTACCCGTGTTGGAGCGCGCCGTCTACATCAACCCACCGACAACTTCTGATTGCTCATTAAATTGAAACGAAGATTTGTCTCACACCCCTTGACAGGTTCCGAAATGGTGATTCAGGGAAAATAACATCTGCTATTACACGTGCGAACAGACGAGAATTTCTCACTCACCTTGTAGAGAAGATGAGCCACCTCCACCCCGAGACCCTTTCAGCCCTTGTTGGGGACGATTTCTTTAGCCGGCTTCGAGACTTTTCCGAACTGATTCTGCTGAATATCAAAGATTCAGAGGTTCGCTCTGATACCCGGATGGCATACGCTGCAAACCGCCTGGCTCGCACTCCCATTGCCTGGCAAGACTTGAACGAGGAACAGCACGATCAAGTGGTCTTTATCTTAAGGGAATCGATCGGGACAGCTGTAAAGCGGAACCCAGACAAATTTAGCCTTTGGCGTTCCGCTTTGAGAGTTTCTCTGATAGAGAAAAAGCGAGAGCATAGTTATTGGGGATCGGGGCTAGCGTGGCTAACCTCTCTCCTGAAGTATCTTGCTGACGCTGAGACAGTCAAACGAGGATCTGATGAGCGCACCTGGCAGGTTCAGTGGCCGTGGGAAGATGAAGAAGGAGAGAAAGACGGAGAGGCTGGCGAGCCCGGACAAGACGCACTAAAACTCTACCGGTTGAAGGCGTCCTTTGTGAGAGCACAAGTCCTAAGAGAGTTCTCTTACCTGGTGCAAGAACTTGAGGCGACGCAGGAAGATCACTATCTCCGAACCCCAATGAAGTGGCACTCCCGGTTTTTTGACCGTACCGGGCTCTCAAAGCGTGTTTCACTTCTGCCTAAAATGGGCCGCGAGATTGTCAAGGTCTTGTACCCTGGGGAGAGGGACCCGAAGGCGCCGTGGGAGGAGCGATCCTTGGTCGAACTCTTGCTCTCCTATGGAGAACCCAGGAGACTTCTTTTGGCCCCCCCACGTGAAAGCCCAACCTACGAAGTCTTGCAAGACAGACTCCGCACAACCGACTGGGCGCGATTCACCAACTACTTCGACTCCGACTTCGCAAAGGTCTATCTTCGGGGTTGGAAATTGTCAGATTTGGATGTGCTCCACACAGTCGACTCTACATCGGCTAGCGAAAGCCCCCTGAAAGCTTTGGAGGCGCTTCTATGTGCATTTGAACTTAAGCGATTTCCACAGTCTGATTTCCGCGAGCTGGAAGACTTTCTTCGCCGTTATTCGGAGCCTGTTCTTGATGCGATTCAGAAGACCGCGACGCTCGGGAACCCCTGCGGGCTGTGGCTCGTCTTGGAACTCTACAAGCGGCTTCGTGCAATCGCTTTGCGTTACTCACTCAACGGTGTCAGCCTGAGCGTGCTACACGCTATGTTTGTGTCGCTAGGCAAGATGCTCCCCGGTTTGTGGGCTTTGAACAAGAAGCAGAAGTGGGCCGCCGTGGGTAGTGGGGATCTCGGTGTCCCTGAAGAGGGAAAAATTGAGCTAAAGAGACTGCTCTGGAGCGTTCCGAACTCGAAGTCTCCCATGTTCTGGTCGCCCGATCCGGCAAAGTGTCCAGCGATAGGGCTTCCCAGACAGAGTAGCCTTCGTTTGTTCCAGCTTTTTTTAGACGACGAGACAGGAGAGTCTGGCCAACGGATTTATGCAGAGCCCGTCTTAGCGGCGAGCCCCGCGAGCGCTTTGGCCGAATTTCGCAACTTCCAGTTCTATTCTTCACCCACTCCTGGACCACAACAACCCTTTGATGGTAAAGATGCATGCTTTCTGGAATCGTTCGTGTTCTATCCTCATCCACTCGTGCTTATCGGACAATCCATTAGTGACGAATCAAGTGTTCGGCGGAGATGGGCTGCGAGCTGTGCTTATCTTCTGGCTGTAGCGGGTGATGAGACTCTTCTGGAAATCTTGTGGAGAAGATTCCCCTTCGGGCTGCCGCCTTCAGAACGTCTGGTCCTCCAGTCCTCAACGCTCGCCAGCGACGACGCCTGGGTCATCATTGATTCTAGTTTTAATAGAAAGGGTCGGGATTCAAGCGTCGAGGCTGCAGAGCAACGGTTTAAGAATGCCGACTTTCACAAGGTGATTGAACTCGAGGAGATTGTTGATCTAAGGTTTCGGGAAACGGGAGTGCGCGGTGCCCTTTCTCTTGGCAATCCTTTGCCTCTAGGGGAAACCTTGTACGACAAGTTGATCGTTCGGATGGCACAGATCAATAAATCACCGGCATGGGGAGATTGGAAGGATGTCCTCGATGGCGATTTTGAGCTTCATCTTCCGGCTATCATGGATTTGGAAAAGGCTCTGCCCGAGGCTACGCCATCAGGGCGGGCTCCGAGCCTTCTACTTGTTCCTGAGATAGCTATCCCAACTGAGTTCCTGTCTCCTCTCAAGGCTGAGTTACGGACTAGACTCCTCTCTCTGATAGGGGGGCTTTACTGGCGAAAAGTTCCTGCTGTTGCCCCGATATCGGGGTACAAGCCCGCCTTGCACTTGATCCTCAACCAAGCCTTGGTTCACCTCGACTTCTCGACCAAGCCGAGAGATGGGTACGCATTTTCTTTCAATATCACCAAACCAAATCCAGCCCACACAGAGTACGGACTGGCAAAGTTTCTCTCGATGAAGGCGAGTCCAGATCAATACTTCTTCGCCAGAGGATACGAGTGGTACCGATTCTGCCATCAGAACTGGGGGCCTTTCACGGTCGCGATCTGTTCCGATCTACTCGATGCCGGTCCTTGGTCGAAGATGAAAGGACATCTTCTCCATCTCTTTCTTGTCGCCTACAACACGGATGTTTCGCTCTACGATGCCGCGACGTGGACTCGCGCCTATGAACTTTACGTCAATCTTGCGGCTGTGAACCACGGCTCCCACGGTGGCTCACTGGCCTGGTCACCACAACAGAAGCACGACAAAACAATCGTCCGGCTGGAAGGGGCAAACCAGTTTCTTTTGGCAGACGTTGAGCTGCCTATCAAAGATCTCCTTGAGGCACAGAAGAACGGCCAGGAATGGGCCGACGCCAAAGCGCGGGAGGAGATCGAGAAATCCTGGTTTGTGAAGAAGTCGAAGAAGTCTCGGTTTAAGTCAATTCCACCTGGGTGGAAGCATCATTGGTAGGACTTGAGCAGGCTTCGGAGCTCAAACGTGGAGGCAAATGCGAGGACGGTTTTGCTGGAGACTATCAACAATCCGCCCCGCTGACGAAGATCGAGCCTGCAGGATTGCATTCTCGTTGTGAATTTGGAGGGCTCTGACACTATGACCAAACGTGAAGCCACAGCAACAATCAAGGGCTATCACTACCAGTTTGACAAAACGATTCTGGAGATTCTTTCGGCAGCCGATGACGAACAGGTCGTTGTCGAGGGCTTAGAGGATGTCGACCTGGAAAGCCCCAGTCTTCTGAGAAGCATTCAGTGCAAATATCAACGAGGGGCAGAAGCGAGGCAAAGGTACGCTTCGAGATCCGCTATGCCATATGATCTCTCACTTTGTCTCACTTCTCGCCCCAGAGAAGGACACCAAGTACACACTCTACTGCCACTTTGGAGTATCTTCCGAAAAGCCGATGAGTCGCCACCTTACTCTTGTAGATCTTCAAAAAATACTAAAAAAGAAACTGCGGAGAAAAGGCTCCCCGACCATAAACCTTCAGCACGAGTACGGGTGGAGCGACGAACAATTGAGTAAGTTCGTTCAACACCTTGAGATCACAGAGGGACCGAGCTTTGCAGAGCAGCAAGAGCAACTCCACGACATGATGGTAAACGCCTACAGTGTGTCCGCCTCCACTACTACAGCAATTCTCTTCGTCACGTCGTTGAATTGGCGGGGAAGAAGGACAAGAAGGCTCGGACATTGACCAGGCAAGGCTTCATTGCGGCAACGAAGAAAAGCCATCTGCTGTTTTCTTTGTGGTACCAGCGGTTCTTAGAGCAGAACAAATGGGGCAGAGAGTTCAAAAAGCAACTAAAACAGGTCGGGGCCCTAAACCCAGCCTACGAGAGAGTCTTATTCATTGACCCTCACACAGTCAACATCAATGACCCGCAGTTTGACCTCGTTGCTTTTCTCCACTGGCTCACCGAAGAGACTTTTAAACCGGGAAGAGCCCTACTTGGGCACCAGCCCTGGACAATCGTCGTCAACTATTCTCTAGCCGAATTAAATGATGTAAAGCGGTCACTCCTCAGAAAGGGAGCTGTCTTCAACGATGGTATGGAGCATATTGAATTCCAACCCGATCTGTTTCTGAGATCCCCGGTTGTCGAAGTTGGCCAGAACCGGAAGCTCAAACGAGTTTCCTATGAGCTTCGGGTTATCTCATCTGAGAGCCTCGACGCTGTAGACTGGAATGACAAGGTGCATACCATCTTGTTCGTGTCGAAGATTCTGGTGCCTGATGATTACTTCAGGCGTCCAGGTGGCTGCAAGCTATATCATTTGGCCTATATCGAGAATCTGATCGATCTGAAGTCCGTACTTGCTTAGGAGATGGAATGAACTCAAAGAATTTTCAAGTTACTGAATTTTCCCCGACCAGGGTCAAAGTCGAGGTCACAGACGTGGACAAGCTGGCCGCAGGCGAGAACAGGATCCGCCTCGGCTCTTACTTGGTCTTCAAAGACCGTCACTCGAATAAACTGGTGGCAGTTGTCGTTGGGTTCTCCGTCAGGGACCCACTCTTGATTCAGAGTGATGAGATTGAGCCACTCCCAAAAGCAAATGTGATCTTGGAAACACAGCCTCTTGCGCTGATCGATCACGAAGATCGTCTCCATTGTAATTGTCAGCAGCTAACATTGCCGCCCACGGAGGTAAAGTTGGCAAAGCCAAAATTGCTCCGGAGGATCTACTCGCTGGCTGCGGAGAGTGAGACTGCCTTCTCTCTCGGGTCACTCTCGGTCATGAGCGATGTTCCTTACGTCGTGGACGGGAATCGACTGCTTGGCAAACACATCGCGGTGGTGGGGTCTACCGGGTCAGGGAAATCTTGTACAGTGGCGAGCCTTCTCCAGAAGGCGGTGAAGCTGTCGGATGAAAAGAACGCGAAAAACAATTCTCACATAATCATTTTTGATCCTCATGCTGAGTATGCGGCGGCCTTCAAGTTTGCCGACCGTAAGCGCTGTTTCGCTGCCTAGACCGCCCGAGATCTGATGCCTTAGCATTGTCAGATGATAAGGAGGTAGCGATGAACAGATTGGCAGTCAAAGGT
>JBJHCR010000171.1:0-13838 GCA_050486105.1 Vulcanimicrobiota bacterium | reverse complement strand
GAGCAAAATAGAGGGCCCGCAAGCCGAGAATGGCCATAATATTCGAAGTGTAGACGATAAATGGATCCTGGGTCACTCCGAACACAGCGGGAATGGAGTCGATGGCAAAAAGTACGTCGCTGGTCTCGATGGCCACTAGGACCAGAAACAGCGGGGTGAACTTACGAACGCCGTCCTCCACCACCACAAAGCGCTCCCCGCGATATCCGTCAGTGAGTCGAATATGCTTGCGCAATTTCTTCACCAAGGCGTTCTCCGGGCTGGCATCCTCGTCATCGTCAAACATCAGCAACTTGAACCCACTGTAGATCAGAAACGCTCCGAAAAGGTACAACACCCAGTGGAACTCCCTGACCAAAGTCACCCCGAGATAGATGAACACTCCGCGCATGACCAGAGCACCGAGGATCCCCAAAAAAAGAACTCGATGCTGAAGCTCCGCAGGCACCTTAAAGTACGAGAAGATTAAGAGAAAGACAAAGAGATTGTCTACCGAGAGGGACTTCTCCAAGATATATCCAGTGAGAAACTCCAGCCCCTTGATGGTTCCGAATTCGAAGGTCACCCAGCCGTTGAAAGCCAGCGAGAGCAAAATCCAAAAAGCTGACTCGATGAGAGCTCGACGCACGGGAATTTTCTCCGGCCGACGATGAAACAGACCCAGGTCCAGGAGAAGTAGAACCACAACCGTGGCATTGAAAGCAATCCAAACTTCGGTTCCTACCTCAATCATGAATTGTCACTTTCCTTTGGCTCTAGGACTGGCTCCCCTACAAACCTTACCACCAGAACCACCGCTATTATTCCCAACAGATTCAAAATCCAAGGATTTATGGCGTAGGCGGCCGGGAGAGTTCCCAAGAACACGGCCAGACCTGCGGTAGTTAGTGCGTAAGGAATCTGAGTCCTCACGTGGTCGATGTGATGACATCCAGAGGCTACGCTCGACATGATGGTGGTGTCGGAAATCGGCGAACAATGATCTCCAAAAGTGGCCCCGGCCAAAACCGAAGCTATAGTGGCAATCAAAATGGTGTCGGTTGCCTCGGGAGACAGGCCGACCTCCAAAGGGAGTTGATAGGACAGCCTCACCGCTAGGGGCATAACGATGGCCATAGTGGCCCAAGAGGTGCCCGTGGAGAAAGCCACCACCGCAGCCAGCAAGAACGTCACTGTGGGCAGCAGGGTGGGGGAGAGCAGCCCTCGAGAGAGTTCCACTAGGAACAAACCGGTGCCGACCTTCTCGCAAACGTCACCTATGGCCCAGGCTAAAACCAGCACCACACAGGCCATGACCATATGGGTGACGCCTTTCATATAGACTTCAGTGAGCTTTTCCAGAGACACCCTATAGCGAATTTTACTGATCAGCGCCGACAAGATGCCACCAGCCACCGAGGCCCAGAGCAGAGCTTTGAAAGAGTTGCCCTCGGTCACCAATCTTGCAAAAGCCCCGATACTGGTGTTGGCTTCGGGAAGAGCACCGAGTTCCTGGTATCCGGTGATGGCTAGACCTAGAATTGTCCCAAAGAGGACCGTTCCTACGGGCAAGACAGCATCCCAGGCCGAACGACCCCAAGTCGCCTCCTCGAACTCTGCTGGCTTCTCGAGGTTGCTCCCACTCTCCGAACTCAATTGTCCAGCCGCGGCCCGGCGCTCAGCTTTGAGCATGGGTCCAAAATCCCGATGCATCCAGGCGACTGCCAAAACAAAGATCAGGGCATAAATGGCGTAGTATCGGTGAAGGATGGACTCCAGAAAAACCTCATAGACGTTTCGGTCGATACCAACCTGTTGGAGACTCGCAGAAATCAGGCTCATCTCATACCCGATCCAAGTAGAGACTAGAGCAATGCTCGCAATCGGGGCCGCCGTGGAGTCCACCAGATAGGCTAGCTTTTCTCTGGAGATGCGATGCTTGTCGGTAACCGGTCGCATCGTTTGACCCACCAACAGAGTGTTGGCGTAGTCATCAAAAAAGATTGCCACTCCCATGGCCCAAGTGGCTACCTGAGTCGAGGCAGGCGTCTTAGCCCACCGACTCATGCTTTCCACTAGGCCCTGCATGCCACCAGAGGCCGAAACCAGGGCCACCATCCCACCGAGAGACATGGTGAACAGCAATATGAACGCGTGGTCCTTGTCTGCTAGGGAGTTCACCAAGAATTGGTCCAAGGTCATGGCAAAACCTGGGAGCACAGCCCCGGATACCAGAATTCCTCCACTGAATATCCCGAGAATCAGAGCTAACAAGACTTGCTTGGAAATCAAAGCTACTCCGATGGCGATGGCTGGGGGAATCAAAGCAAGCCACGCCGACAGCACCCTGCCCGAGGCCAACTTCTCAGACATCGAGCCATCGGCTGCGCTGGCCGAAAGGGACCAAGTGGACTGAGATCCCGGCAGAGTTCGAACCTCGATCTCCAACTCTTCCCCGGGCTCTATAGTGAGTCCGGACCAGCGATCTCCCTCGATCTGCAGACCCTCCAGCTTCAAATCCATCTCTATGGAATTCGCCGTTGGATTTTCTAACTTAAGAGAGTAGGGAACCGCCCGGAGGAGAACCTCGGGCGCTTCTTTGACCTTCAGTTCTGAAACCTGCGCCCAAGCGGGATTCCCCCCAAGCACCAGGAGGACCAAGAACAGCCATCTAGAGAGCCTAAAGTGCATGCGAAGCCTCGGAATCTGTCATGGACTCTCCAGCATCGGTCTCTTGCGGAAGTCGCCAACCATTCACCGCTTGAACCACGCGAGAGAATTCTTCTCCGCTCAGCCACCGTTCCACAGCTTGGGCGGCAGCGTCAGTCACCGTCCCAACAGTCGAAAGCTCCGTGGGATCAAAGGGGCACAGCACATACTCAACCACGGGGATCTCCGAACCGGGATGCCCGATACCCAAACGTAACCGGGGATACTCCTGGGTCCCCAGGGCCTCCTCGATACTTTTTAAACCGTTATGCCCCCCCGCCGACCCTCCTCGTCGAAGTCGCATCTGCCCAAGAGGCAAGCTGAGATCATCGACCAGAACCAAAACGGAAGTGCTGGGTGGGCCGAGAATTTGTGGAAACCCGGAGAAGACTGCCCCCGAACGATTCATGAAGGTCCAAGGCCAAACCAGAAAAGTCTGGTGAAGCTCTTCTTGCCCTGACTTCTGCCAGGTTTGCATCCGAAAAAGGTTTGGCTCACGAAGCTCCTGCACCATTTTCCAAGAGCCCTCCGATTGCCAACGCTGAACGAGGCGTTCGAGAATCAAGAACCCAAAATTGTGCCGGGTCCTTTCATACTTTGGGCCAGGATTTCCCAGCCCTATCAAGACTTTAATGTTGGCGTTCAAGCTTTGCTCACCGAGACTTGCAGACTGTTCGAGATCGTAGAGGAGACTCGACGACCGGGTCGTCGAGTCTCCTAACTATAGGGTCAGGCCCGGAGCAACTCTCTGTTTTCGGTTATCGAGGCGCCGGATACCGGTCGAGTGTTGGCTTGGCTAGGCGGTTCGAGCGACTAGCTTCGGCCGATACTTGAACGAACACCAACGCTGCTAGTGCCCAGAGGGCACTCCTTGGGTCGGCGACCCAAACCGGAAAGAACTTCCTGACCAGATCTTCAACTCAGGACGATGCGTCAAGAAAAATGCTAAGAAGCCGATTGCTGACGAGCAGCAGCCAGAGCACGAGGAGCGAGGATGTTCACCACCGTAGTGTGAGGCGGGTCCATCTTCTCCAGAGTGTCGGACACTGCAACCTCGGAAAGGCGCAGAGTTTCGCCAGGACGCATCTTAGACACATCGATGGTGAAAACTTTTTGAATCTCGGTCGGCAAAGTCTTGACGGTCAGTTCTCGCATGTACAACTGAGCAATACCACCACGAGCGCGCACGTCCGCATCCCCAGTAAGAGCCACAGGGATCTTGACCACGACTTTGTCCTTGATATCGATCACTTTGAGGTCGAGGTGAGTCACAAAGCGCTGGAATACGTCACGCTGGTAGTCAGCGATCATGCAGGTATGCTTTTTTCCTTCGAGTTCGAGTTCAAGAACGAAGTTCAAGCCGTGCTCTTTCATAAGCGCAGCGACGACTTTCTCATCGGCGGAAAAGAGTTGCGGGGAAGTCGACTTTCCGTAGAGCACGCCTGGTATCCGGCCAGAGGCACGAAGCTTTCGAGCCACACCTTTACCGGAATCATCACGCTTCTCAGCCGTAAGGCTTATCTGAGACATTTTGGGTCTCCTTGTCCAATAAGAATTGCTAGTGCAACGTCTGTGAAGTTCGTCCCTACTGAATGGTGGTCAGGCGCCTCTGTCGCAAGGAGAAGCGAACGCTTAATACCAGGCGTATTTGAGTGAGCTTCGACGCTGCGAGAGAGGATGCATGGCCGCCAGGGCTAGGGACGAATTTTGCGGACGTTGTACTAGTTATCTGCGGAATACTACGTCGTCGACCCCACCCATGTCAAGCCTAAATTCGGCGGAGCAACGCACATCTCGCTTGGTCCTGGGCCTGCATTTGCAGTCGACCCTTATCTCAACACCGCGGACTTCTTTATCTCGCCTCTGCCGAGCAAGAACAAACCTCTCGTGGTGTGGAATGTCTCCCGGCCGGAAACGAGAACTTTCTTCTGCTCTGAGCCTCGTCTGTATCTGACCTTTCGCGCACCCTCGATGCGTCCGTAGCGATTGGGAGGAAAAATGTCACCGAACCAACCATTTTCTCTTCGGCTGACCCTCCTGCTCTTGGCGATTCTCGATTTGCTTCCGAGGCCTGTTAGTCCTCAAGGATTCTCGGACCCGGCCGAGTTTGTGCAAACGGCGGTCAGTCGACACCCCTCTCTTCAAAAATCTCGGGAACTTGTGCATTCGGCCGAGTTCGGCTTGAAGGCGAGCGGCTTGCAGCCGAACTCAACGCTGGACTTGGCAGCCACCTCAGAAGATGCGAGCGAAAATTCCAACGCCCTTTCTCAGAGCTTCGAGATCGCCTGGTCACCATCGGTCCGACAAATCTTGGCAAACGCCTTGCTCGGCTCCGAGGAAAAGGAGAGTGCAAACCCTCTAAAGAAAATAGCTTTGGCGTGGTTCGTCGGTCTTGGGGAGGGCGAGAGAATGGTTGTAGAGGGGTGAGTAGGGGGAGCAATTGGCCAGAATTTACGCCGTGTCAATTGGAACTCATCGCTTTCACCCGGCAAGTGGCCGTGATGTATCGCTCTGGGACTCCGCTTCTTCAAGCCGTGGAGTGCTGCTCGAGGCAGTGCGGAGATCTCAGATTCGCGATGGCCCTGGTGAATGTATCCTGGGATCTACGCCAGGGAAGAGCCTTCTCCGAAGCTCTGGGCCGTTACCCTCGACTCTTTTCTGAGACTTACTGCTCTGCTGTTCGCGAAGGTGAGGTCTCAGGTCGTCTGGGTAATACTTTGGAGCGTCTCTGCCAGTTGCTGGAAAGTCGGCTTCGCTTCTCCAGGACTCTCAAAGGGGCTCTGATTTATCCGATATCAGTGGTTTTGGTGGGAGGCTTTGCCGGGGTGATAGCGATTCGGCTGGTCATCCCCATTGTCGAAGAGATCATCTTGGGCTCAAGCGCGGCGTTGCCTTGGCCGACGTTCGTCCTGACCGAGTTCTTGAACCTTCTAGCTGAACCAGGTTTTCAGGGAACTCTTGCACTTCTTCTTTTGCTCGCTCTTCTTTTTCGCAAAACGCTTTGGCAATCTGCCGATGCGAAGTACCACCGCCATGTTTGGCTTCTAAAGTTGCCGCTCCTCGGGCGGCTCTGTCGGGTGGCGGCTCTAGCGAGAATCTCGGCCACTTTGTCTTCTACGGTCCAGGTTGGGCTGCCCTTGACCCAGTGTTTGCAGTGCTGTTCCGAGGCTGCAGGTCAGGAAGTTTTTCGTCGAGATCTGCTTAAAGCACGCACGGCTTTAATCAACGGGGTGCCCTTGGAGCGATACTTTCAAAAACGGAGCGAGCTGTATACGAAGATGTTTGGGGCGGTGATCCAAGTTGGACTAGAAACTGGAGAACTCGATCGCTGCGCTTCGGCTTTGGGGATGTTGTTGGAAACCGAACTCGAATCTCGGCTGGATATGCTGGCCAATTTCTTTGGTCCGACTGCGCTGTTGCTGGTTGGGGGTATGGTTGGTTTTGTCGGACTTGCGGTGTTACTGCCTTTGCACGGAGGGATCTAGAAGATGATAAGACCAGAGAAAAAATCGACTGGGGCGGCTCTCCTTGCCACCATGGCCTTAGGCTTGGTGCTCTTTTTGCTGGGTTGGGCTTTTCTAGTGCACCTCGAGGTGGACTTTCAAGCTCATAGACAACGACAGTGGGCGGTGCAGGCAGAGTGGAACGCCCGGGCCGCCATGGAGTTTTTTCTGGCCACCCGAGAACTCCCTCCCCGGGATCCGAGTTCTGGCCGACGAATCTACTACATGGACCAAGATTCAGCGGTCGAGAGTCAGACCGAACTCGAGAATAAGTCGATGAGCTTCTGTCTCGTCGACCGCATCGACAACGGCTGGAGGTTCGAGGGGGTTCATCGTGGTGTTCGGCGCAGTCTCTATCTGCTTTCCGACGGTCAGGGAACCGTGCTCAAAGGGCTTCCATGACATCACCTATCGAAAAAACCGGACGGTATCGTCTCCGGCCCTACGCCGACCTGCTGTTGAGCTTAGTCCTTTCGGTGCTAGGAGCGCCGCTACTCCTGCTCTTAACGGTTCTGGAACTCGCTCACGGCGGCCGAGTTCAACTGAAACGAACCCTGACTGCCGGCCAATTCGGGGTGCCCTTTCAACGACCAAGCTTGGTTGTTGAACGATTGAAGGAATCGCGCCTTGCCCGGGCCCTAAGGCCCTTTCCTCAGCTTTACTGCGTGCTCAAGCAAAGTATGAGTTTGGTCGGCCCTGAACCCCATAGCTATCAAAACTCCCTGGTTTTTGCCGAGCGCTTGCCTGAACATCGCCTTCGACTAGAAGCCAAGCCAGGGATTTTCTCGCCGGCTTGCCTGGCCCCTCCTGGCAGCACCTGGCAGCAGAAGTGCGACCTGGAGATTCTCTACGTACAGCGAGCACACCTGACTTTCGATTTATGGCTTCTTGGGAACTTGCTCGTCCGTAGAATCCGGGGGTCTAAATCGTGACTAGGCAGTGCGGTGGAAGCAAAAATGCTTCTGGACTCGGCCAAGCCGGACTAACCCTTCCTGAGTTGATGATCGCCATGGGTCTTTTTACCCTTTTCTTGGTAGTGTCGGCTCAGGTGGTGAATTCCTATGCTAAAGCCTATCACAAGATGGACAAGGCCCTTCCTAGTAAGCGAAGCCTGTTTCATCTTTTTGAAGCCTTAACAAGAGAATTGGCTGGAGTGGAAGCGGTGAGTTCTCCGTCGCTTCAAAGTTTGCAAGACGGGGTTTTCCCTAGTTGGGAAGAGCCGGAGTCGCATTTGATCGTCACCCAAAAGCGCCTTGATGCAGCTCCTGAGGTCCGTTCGTTTGCCTATTTCCACGACGAGCGCGGTATCGTCTGCTTCACGGGTTTACCAGGCTCGGAGTCTATTTTGCCCCTTCCTTCTCCGACTCCTGATATTCGGACAGATCCCAATTTCCGCTTGCTTGGCCAGTCTGGACAGCTCTGGATTCAATGGAGACTCGAACATGGAAGGCCTCTGCTGAAGGTTCGCCTTTATCCCCTGGACCAGGGAGGGCCACCGGCGCAAACCATGATACCCTTGAGTCCTGTCTGTCTGCAGCCGAATAAAGGGCAGGGTGCACGGTGAAAGGCCGGACCTCGCAACGGCGAGGGTTAACTCTGGTAGAAGTGCTCATAAGCTTGTGGCTCATGCTGTTGGTCATCGGTTTTAGCGCTGGAGTTCTCCACCGGGTTAATCGCCAGACCAGATTTCAAGAGGAGCAGACGAGAGCCGCTTATCTTGCCCAGCAAAAAATGGAGGAATTCTGCGCCCAACCAGCCTCGGTGATAGAAGCCGGTCAGGGAAGCTTCTCCGAACCGTTCCACGACTATACTTGGGTGCTCACCGTCGATTCCTTCGAGCACAATCACGTGGAGCTGCTGGTTCTCAAAGTCGAGGTGGCGGGTCCTGGGGGCGGAAAGTACCAATTAAGCAGCCATCGTCGCGGTCGAGCCAACCAACTGATGTTCGCTTCTCACGGGGGCTCGAACCTGCGCTCAAGACTGTTTCGGGTCTATGAAGATGGAACGGAACTCGAGCAGATCAACTCCGGGGCCGCCGAGGCCGGGGATTTTTGGCCAACGCTTTCCCCCCAGGGAGATCGAGTGGCTTTCGTTTCCGACCGGAGCGGTACCCGGCAGTTGTACCTCATGCCGATTCTCGGTTCGTCGGCACCATCGCCGCTCACCGAACATCCGACGGGGGTTCAAGAACCGGCCTGGAGTCCCGACGGTAAGCATATCGCTTATGTGGCGTTCTCAGAGGGCTTTTCTCAAATCTTTATGCTGGATCTTGAAGATGGGACTGAGCGAAGGATCAGTCTTCCAGGTCAGCATGAGGGGTCTCCGGCCTGGAGTCCAAGAGGGGAGCTTCTGGCCTTCGTCACCACCGACAGCAAATCGGGAGGAACCCAGATCGCCACCATGGATCCATCGGGGGGAAGACGCCAGATGCACACTCGGGACGAAGGCTGGAACACCGCCCCAAATTTTTCCCCGGATGGAGACTCCCTAGCCTTCATGTCCAACAGGGACGGCACCTCGGATATCTATTTATTGGATCTTCGAACAGGAGCAATCGATCGAGTGACCGAGACCGACCATCATACGTCCTCTCCCCGCTTTTCCCCTGATGGGAAACGCTTGCTGGTCACTTCAGACGTCAGAGGCCCCAGAGAACTTTTCGTGGTTGAAATCGAGACCGGACAGATGCGGCAGATCCTAGAGAAAGACGAGGTTCCAGCCCTCGATTTCGTGGAGCATCAAGGCTGTTGGGTGTGGCGAAGCTCACCAAGTCCTTGACTATACCGGTTCGTGGTCGTCTAGAAGAGCGCATGAAATACTGACACAAATTTTCTATCGATAAAGGGTTTTCACTCTGCTGGCAGTAATACTATCCTTCATACTAACGTGAGTCAGGTTTCCGACTCAGTCGGATGCCGGGGGAGGCTGAGTGTTTACTCGTTGTGTTGCTGCTTTTGTCCTATGGTCCTTTTTGCTGACCATTGTTCCTGTCGCTCCCGTGTGGGCAGCTCATGCCCCCAGGAACCTTCAAGGTCCCGTCCTCTCTGAGAGTCGGAGTTCCGAGTCCGATACCTCCTTTAACGCCTCCTTCGCCGAACTCGGGGAAGTGGAAAGAAGCGTCGACCGCTCCTCGGACGCCGGTGTGGGCTATCTCGATTTCGCTGTGCCGAATGGCGAGAATTTGCTGCCTGGGGTGCCGAGTGTCTCCCAGCATCCGATTAGAACGGTCATGGCAAAGGCCCAAGCGTCGTCGCTGCAAGCCAAAGGACCGGCGGCTCCAAGCCTTACGAGCCCTTCAGGGGAGGTAGGGCTTGCTCCGAGGCCTTCCAGCGGCTCGGCCTTGGTCGATAAGGGAGCTCCTAGGAACCGAGAGATCGGAAGAGACTTTGAAGAACCCCGGAATGCGGAGGTTGAGTCGGGAGAGCTTGAGCTTTCCCAGAATAGATTCGCCCGCCGAGTTGAGGAAGAGAAGTTGCCGGCAGGGTCGCTTGACCTCACTGAGAGGGTGAATCTTCAGGAAGTCGAGACCCAGGACCCTTTCAGAGGTCAAGGCGATAATGAGATGCTCCCATCTGCGGAAGAACAGCGCCCTCAACCGAGTCCGGTGGCCCAGGCCGATCCCCCTGAGGAAGACCCGGAGCCTCCGTTGACTCCCGAGGAACGAGAAGAGAGAAGAAACCGAAACCGTATGCCCTTGGTGTCTTTATGGACCGACGGGTATCCTGAGCCTTCTACCCCATGGAGCCGGGCCATTCTCAAGAACGGAGCGTTGATTCCAACGTCATCAGGGCAGACGGGTTATGTGAACGATTACTCGGTGTTCTTTCGCGACACTTACGAAGAGATCGAGAATCCCGGGGAAACCGTCATTGTCTGGGACTTTATCAGCCCCGCAGAGCGCAACTTGACCAGCCGAGGAAGCGCGGCCTCGGTTCAATATCGTTATGTTTCTACCGGAGAACTCAACGAGCTGGAGGACGAAACCGGCTACACCTTGGAAGTCACGGTTTGGGACCGGCGTTGGCCGGAAGGGCGGGTGATCAATAAAGCCGGAGAAAGTAGCCCGCTCATCCAAGACTCTTTGACCTTCTTTGCCGGAGTATCGGCCCGAGATCCCGGCCAGTGGACCCTAAAGCGCAGCCGTGACGGGGAGCCCCTCGATGAGAAGACCTTTGTTGTCGCCGACATCCTGCAGCCGTCAACTTTTGATGCCGGGGAATGGAACATTTTCCGTTCCGGATACGTAGATGCCCTGGACGGGGTCTACGAAGGTGGAAACGACTGGCTGGTACGCAATAAAAGCTATGACCTTGCGGCCTTGCTCCAGGATATCGAGCCCGAGGTGGACCCGGAAAACCCTCCTGAACCCGAAGAAGAACAACCGCCTTTGCCCAAGAATTGTGAAATCTTCTGGCATTGGTACTCGCCCGAGGCCGAGGATAACCAAACCCGTTTCGACAGCTATCTCTCCGTGCGTCTGTTCTATCGGCAGAACGCCGCCGCCACCCGTTACACTTTGCGGATTCAGGTTTGGGATGCCCGCTACCCGAATGGACGCCTGCACACCTTTGAGCAGGTTTCCGGAAGTGGTATGCTCTCTCATTTTCCGCTGGTCTACGGCCAAGGATTGCCGTCGAACGGGCCCTGGCAGATGAAAGAAGAGATCAACGGGACGGAAACGGCGAACCAGCAGATCGTGGTCTCCGAGGGCAATTTGGCGGTAGAGTTGGAATCCCTTTCTGAAACTCTCACACCTGAATTAGGGGCAGCCTACTATGAGGTGTTCTCTCCTACCGGTCTCCCGTACAAGCCAGGCACAATGCTCTCGGGGGGAGTGAAATTGGTGGATGCTCATACCGGGCAAACCTATACCGAGGCACAGAACTCTGGAGCCTGGGGAGCCCAGCGTATAAGGGTCGAGGTTCCTCTGGGCGGGGTCCCCCTGGGGAGTGTGGTTCGGGCCGTCCCTTATGTAGAGATCAGTGAGGCACTCGCTATTGACAATGGAGGCGAGGGGCCGGATGACCGACGTTTGGCCGACCGTGCTTTGGCACCATCGGGTTCTGAGCAGTTTGACTCCGACATCAGCGGTGCCGGCTCAGCAACCCTAGGAGGGGTTGAGTACTGGGGTACCGTAGCCCAAGTCAGTATTGTTCCTCCAATTCGCCACTGGGGTTCGGCTCCAACCTATCCCCAACAGGTCTTGTCTTCTGTGGCGGCCGCACGGCAGTATGTTCCTATACCGGGCTCGGTGGGTCGCGAGGTGGACATGGTCAGTGGCCGGTACCGCTATTCGGCGACCGATATGGTCTTGCGCACTCGAGGACTCCCTATCGTGATCCAGCGTTTTCACAACGCCTCCCAGGAGCATCAGCTTCCGTCGAGCGGTTGGAGATTCTCTTATGAACGCTCTCTCTCCGTCTTTGGTGCCAATGCCAACATCAGCTACAGCAGCCCCGATGGAACCTCTGAGACCTTCAACTATGTGGGAGCCGGAGAGTGGAAGGCCTCACCGGCCAGCGCTATGGCTGGGGCCACCATTGTCCAAAGCAGCGCCACCGATTTCACCGTCACCTATAAGTCGAAGATGCGGGAAGTCTTCTCGATACCCCCGAACGGCAAGCCTCAAGTGGCCTTGTTGAAGCAGGAGATCGACAAGAACGGCAACGCCAATACGTACGTTTGGAACGCCACCGGCACCGAGTTGGCCTCCATCAGCGACCCGATCGGTCGACAGGTGTCCTTCACTTGGGCCGCCGTGCTTCTGCCGGACACCATCACCGATTGGACCGGACGCAAGGTGAGCTACCAGTACCAGAACCGACCATCGGGCGCGCTGTCCATGACTCGAGTCACCAATGCCGACGGCAAGCCCATGTTCTATCAGTATGCCCGAGATCTGCGAGCCGCTGCGGCTTTCAATGGTCCGCCGTTGTTTCGCATGATCGGGGTGCGGCAACCGGCTGGAATTCAAGAGCGTCTGATACCTTCGACCAAGACACAGGCCCAAGGTATCTTGGGGTCTATCGTCACGGCGCAGGGCACCAACTCCCAATTCTCACAAACCGGAACCCCGACCCAACCGATCATAACTTCGACCTTAAGCAGTTCTCCGGGCCCCGTATCCTCAAGTGCTCAAAGCTATACCGTCTCGTTCGACCCTGGACTGCGACCGACTTCCATGACCGACCCGCTCAACGGGTTGTCGAGTTTTGCCTATGATGCCGACAGTCGGCTGCGAGAATTTATAAACCCCGGGGAGCAGAAGCTTGAATACACCTGGGATGACGACGGCAATCCGCTGACGGCCGCCGACCCTCGAGGGATCGTGACTAATTTTGTCTGGGCAGACAACAATCTCATGGAGGTTCACCGTCCGGATCAGGTTAGCACTATCTTGACTTATGATGGGAACTCGAACTTGGAGACGATCACCGATCCCGAGGGGCAAACCACCACGGTGTCGACTAACGGACACGGTCAAACCGAGGACGTAACAAATAATGCCGGTAAGAAATGGTTGTACGGATACGACTCCAATGGGTACCTGGAGACGATAACCTCGCCGCGAGACACCGGTTCCGTCGGGCCCCAGCCGGTCTGGACTTTTCAGAACGATGAGCTGGGTCGGCGCACAGAAGTTCGAGACCCGAAGAATAACCGCTGGAGCTACGCTTACGACGGCAAAGACAGGGTTACCGAGATCACCGACCCCCAGCAAAGCAATATTCGATACCGCTACAACAATAATAGCCAACTCGATCGAGTGATCGACTGGCAAGGGAATCGTACCGAATATATCTACAACAATGCCCTGCAATTGATTCGAGTGGAGGAGCCTCTTGGTCGGACCACCAGTGTGGAGTATGACAATTTTGGCCGAGTCTTCCGCATGACAAACGCTAAGAATTCTCTGACGAACTACCAGTACGACAACCTGAACCGCCCGACCAACATCACCTATCCAGGGAACATCACTGAGGCTTTCACCTACGATGATTCGGGCCGCTTGAAGACCTTTCGCAAGGGCGATAACAGCGTCATTACTTATACTTACGACGATGCCGACCGCTTGGAGAAAATCGAGCACGGTTCGCTCTCTACCGACATCACTTTCGACTATAACGATAACAATTGGCGCACCTCCATGACTGATGCCACAGGCACCACCAACTGGACCTACAACAAAAAGGGGCAGCCGCTGACCGTGGAGGCGCCTGAGACGGGCCTTACTACCTACACTTACAATAACGTAGGCCAGATCGACAAAGTGATCGATCCGGAAGAGAATACCACCACCTACACCTACACCGACCGCAACCTCATGGCTTCGGTGAGTCAAGGGCAGATATCCGTCTCCTACAGTTATGACACGGTAGGGAATCTGACCGGCAAGACCTTCTCCAACGGAGTGCTCTGCAACCGCACCTACGACAACTTGAACCGGGTGGAGTTGATAGAGTATTCTCAGGGTATGGGGGCTCCGTTTTTCTCTGAGGATTACACCTACACCAAGGCTAGCAACGTTAGGCGCCAGCGAACTCAAGCCGTGGGCCTGGCCAACCAGGTGTTGCGCTATGAGTACGATGACCTCTACCAGTTGACCAAGGTTGAGCAGCGAGATGGGGGCAACTTCAACGAGATCGA
>JBJHCR010000170.1:10534-13939 GCA_050486105.1 Vulcanimicrobiota bacterium | reverse complement strand
CGCGGCGTCGAATCTCACTCAAATACGCCTGGTATTAAGCGTTCACTTCTCCTTGCGACACCCACGCAAGCGCGGCCACCCACGCAAGCGCGGGTTCCCGGCGCCTGACCACAATTGGTAGGGACGAACTTCACGGACGTTGCACTAGCCACTGAACTTCAAACCAGCCAGGAGAATTTTGCCCGATAGAGAAATTTCATGTGTCAATAATGGCTTATTTCGAAATTCGAGCAGAGGGCCCATGAACACAGAACTCAAATGCATACAGTGTGAGCGGCGACTCACCGCTGCCGACGTCAACCTAGATCGCATGGTGGGACGGTGCTTGTGGTGCGATAAAGTTTTCGACCTGTCCCCTCAATTAGGAAGCAGCGGAGGTTCTACCGTTTCGCCTCCTCCTCGGGCCAAGCCAAAGATTCCTCAACCTAAGTCCGTGACGGTAACCCCCCGGGGGACCCAGGAGTTGCGACTCACCAGGAAATGGATGGGTCCCCAGGCGATTTTTCTCCTTTTCTTCGCCACCTTCTGGAACGGCTTTCTGGTGGTTTGGTACGCCGCTGCCCTGTCGGCTCCGAGCATCGAAGTCATGGCTCTGGTTTTCCCTCTGCTCCATGTCGCTGTCGGAATTGGAGTGGGGTATACCGCCTTGGCCGAGCTTTTGAATAGCACCGAGATCTTGGTGGACTCTCATCGGATCAAGATGACCCACGGGCCTCTGCCTTGGGGGAAAGTGCCGGAAGTGAGGGTTTCCGACTTGGCCCAATTGTTCGTGGTCCAACACATCGGAAGTAAAGGCGGGCGAACCTATGAATTGTGTGCTCTCACTAGAGACAACGTAAGCTTATCCCTATTGAAGAACATCTCCGACGCTCATATTCCAAGATTTATAGAGCAGACTATCGAAGAATTCTTGAAGATCACCGACGCTCCCGTGGAGGGTGAACATCGGAATTGAAGCTTCGTTAACTCCGTTGTAACTTTCAGGGTTCTATCCGACAGTACTATCCTTCATAGGAAGGTCTGTCTACTTATGTTTATCGCTCCAAGCAGTGTCCCCTCGTCACTTTTTTCGACCTCGTCAAGTCGGCAGACCGCTCCCGAATCGCTCATCGAGCCGGGTTCGGTGGGGCTCGGCCAGGACTACTATGACGAAGAAGGCGATGCCCTAAAGCGAGAGCAATTCTACTCCCCCATTCAGGACACTTTTGAAAAAGGTCAAGGCGATGAAATTTTTCTCGAACTGAATAAACACCTCAAGAAGAATCATCGGCCGCAGAAATACAAGCCCCGCGAGCACTTGTATCCCGTGGTGGACCGCCGGCCAGACGGCGGCCTTTACTATCTGTACAGCGGCGAAGGTCCCAAGAACGAAGAGGATTACGAGGGCCCAGCCACCCGCGAACTGACCAACTACAACGCTGAACACGTGGTGCCACAGTCCTGGTTCCAGAAAAAGGAGCCCATGCGCGGCGACCTACACCATCTGTTCACCGAAGAGATACAGTGCAACGCCATCCGATCCAACTATCCCTTAGAACCTCTTGAAGATGGAACAGGTGTCCCTTCTTGCGGGATGGTCGATGAACAGAGGCGAATTTTTGAACCTCACGCCGGTAAGGGTGAAACGGCCCGAGCGGTCCTGTATTTCGTCACACGCTATCCAGGGCAAGTTGGCGACCGGGACACCGAGATGACGGTAGACCACCTACCTCAACTCCTAGAGTGGCATCGGGAGTATCCGGTTTCCGACTATGAGAGACATCGCAACGCTTCTATCGAGAAGATCCAGGGAGTTCGCAACCCGTTCATCGATCATCCCGAACTGGCAGACAAAGTTGACTTTCGTCTGGGATTCGGACCGGTGAACAATCCTCACACCTTTACTCACAAGAGCCGAACTTAAAGGCGCCGAACCTCGTCCTCTCCAAATGACTTGGATTCTCATCGGGAAGAACTCAAGAGGAAGGAGATCCCGCTTAAAGGTAGGACTTTTCCGTTCCGGCTGCGAGCCACGCAAGAAAGTAGGTCCACCCTTTGAGTGCTAAGGCTGACACCACCCTCGACATCCTCAAGAGAAAGCTTCAAAGCACTGAGGCCAAGTTCGCCGTCATTGGGTTGGGCTATGTGGGGTTGCCACTGGCCAAGGGGTTGGCCTCCCGAGGCTTCAAAGTGTTCGGGATCGAGGACAATCCGAGCAAAGTTGAATCGGTGAATCAGGGAGTCGACTATATCGACCCTCAGACCGATGACCTTCCCGGCTTATTGAATCGATTGCAAGCCACCACGGATTTTTCGGTGATCGCCGAATCTGATGTGGCCATTATTTGTGTTCCTACACCCCTGACCCGCAACCTGGAACCTGACATTTCCTATGTGGAGAGCGTGAGTCAAAAAATCGGGCAGTTCCTGCAGGCAGGGTCCCTGGTGATTCTGGAGAGCACCACCTATCCAGGCACCACCGAGGAGGTGGTCCGGCCCAACATCGAGACTGGTGGGCGGGTGCAAAACGTGGGCCAGGACTACTTTCTTGCTTTCAGCCCGGAGCGAGTGGACCCAGGCAATCCTCACTACAATTCCACGAACACTCCCAAGGTGATCGGAGGAGCCACCGCTCAGTGTGCCGAGCTGGCTGCCCTAGTTTACGAAAAGTTACTCGGGAGTTCAGAACTGGTAAAGAGGGCGTCCTCCACCCGGGCGGCGGAAATGGAAAAGCTGTTTGAAAATATTTTTCGCTCGGTGAATATAGCTCTGGTCAACGAGCTAGCTTTGATCTGTCGAGCCATGGACCTCGACGTCTGGGAAATCATAGAACTGGCAAGCTCCAAACCTTATGGATTCATGCCATTTTGGCCGGGCCCAGGGATCGGGGGGCATTGTATACCTCTAGACCCTTTCTACTTGTCCTGGAAAGCTCGTGAGTTCGATTTTCGAACTCGATTCATTGAATTGGCAGGCGAACTGAATTCGGCCATGCCTCGCCACGTGGTGGAGATGGCAGGGGAGGCCTTGGGCGAGAAAGGACTGAAAACGGCTCAAGTTCTGGTCGTGGGAGCCGCCTACAAACCCAATATCAGTGACTATCGAGAGTCTCCGGCCTTGCGTATTCTGGAACTCTTACAAAAGCGAGGAGCCACAGTCAGCTACTACGACCCACTCGTTTCCGAACTTAAGCTCCGAGACGGGTCCCTGATGAGGTCCGAAAAGCTGACGACCTCTCGAGTCTTTGATTTGGTGATTCTAGTCACCGTTCACCAGACCATGGACTTAGCAGGCCTCTGTAGCCTGGCACCCAAAGTGGTCGATACCCGCGGGGTCACTCGGGGCTTGACTCTCCCAAGCCAGGTGACCGTTCTTGGTGCCGGACCCCTAGGCTCAGAAGACCGCTGAAGCCTCAGAAAATCTGTG
>JBJHCR010000170.1:0-10524 GCA_050486105.1 Vulcanimicrobiota bacterium | reverse complement strand
TGCGGCCAGTCCAGGCCAAGACAAGGAGAAATACGATGAAAGTTGGCCTGATCGGTTGCGGTTATTGGGGCAAAAACTTGGCTCGAAATTTTTTTGAGCTGGGAGCCCTCGCCTACGTTTGCGACATGAACCCCGAGAATCGAGCCCAAGCCGAGCGCGTAGCTCCAGGCATACCTCTGCTCGAAACCTTTGAAGAGGCCCTAGCTCACGAGGTTTCAGCTCTCGCCATCGCAACTCCCGCTGTCACCCACCACCAGCTGGTCGGCCGTGCCCTGCAGGCTGGTAAAGACGTCTTTGTGGAGAAACCTCTGGCCTTAACACTGGATCAAGGAAGGGAACTGGTGAGCCTAGCCGACGATCGCATCTTGATGGTCGGGCACATTCTGGAATACCATCCCGGATGCGTCAAGCTTGCCGAACTGGTCCGAACGGGCGAGCTGGGAAACCTCTGCTACCTGTACAGCAATCGTGTCAGTCTCGGCAAAGTCCGTAGGGAAGAGAACATTCTCTGGAGCTTTGCCCCACACGATGTGGCCCTGATGAATCGCCTAGTGGGAGAGATGCCTACGGCGGTGGCCGCCTTTGGAGGGGCTTACGTTAGTTCCGATAACGCCGATGTGACAGTGACCAATCTTCGCTATCCCAACGGGGTCCGTGGTCACATCTTTGTTTCGTGGCTACATCCGTTCAAGGAGCAGCGATTGGTGGTGGTGGGAACGGAAAAAATGGCGGTTTTCGATGGGGTGACAAGCCGTCTGAAGCTGTATAATCAAAGAGTTGAGTGGCAGCAAGGAGAACCAGTGCCCATCCGAGGCGAGGGTAAGGAGGTCCCATTTTCCAACGGAGAACCCTTGAAGCTTGAATGCCAAGCCTACTTGGACAGCCTGAAAAGCCGCCGACCGCCGCTCACCGACGGACGCAACGGCTTGGAGGTCCTTGCCGTCTTGGAGAGCGCTCAACAATCCCTGCAGAATCAGGGCAAGATTTGCGCGGTCGAATTATGAGGCCAAACCCCAGGCGAAAACAACATTTGCACAAAAACCAGGGCCGAGGAAAGACTTGCTGAGAAAGATGGCGAACCTTCTCAGGACTGTGAGGGGTTCTCCGTTTGGTATCGCCGGGTCTGGCCGTGCACTGTGTCTTTTGGGTGCCTTGGCCTGTCTGTGTTGCGTCTTTCTCAGTCGGGCCATCACGCCCCAGACCCATCAACCTCGATATTTGGCCAGCGCAGTTGTGAGCCTGGGAAGCGAGGAGACTGTTGAATTGGCCGTGGAAGCAACCGACGAGGCTTTGGCTCAGCGGATCCTGGCACACCAAGCTCAAGCTCTATGGGAAAGCGAGAACCCCGGCGAGACCATTCCGGAATTCAAGATCTCCCTGAAAACGCTCACACCCAGGATCAGCGCTTGGACAGGATTGCTCAACATCATCGCGGTCTTCGGTTTACTCGGAGTTCTCTTCGTTAGACCCACGCCTCCTAAGGTTAGCCAACCACCTGCTGAAGCGGACTCCTCGTTAGGGCAAAGCAGGCCCGCCTCCGGTTCCGTTCGGGTAGACCCGAGAAACTTTCCGCTGTTGGACCTAGTCATCGGGCAGATCCTGGAATGCAGTAGCCACCACCCAAGACGATTCCTGATCATGAGTCCTGAGCTGAGTCCGCGTCAGGAGGCACGAGCTGCCTTCAGCTAGCAACTCTCCAGCCACTTTGCTGAGCGAGGCCAAAAAGTCGACCTCTTCGACCTCGATCTCAAGGAAGGCTACCTCACCCGGCTTCTCACCGGAGACGACCGCTCCTGTGTCGGCCTCACCGAATGGGTTTCTAACGGTGGAGAAGTCGGGGAATTTCTCATGAGCATCGCTTGGTGCCCCTCAGTCAACTTTGCCCCTGTTGGCCTTCAGCCTCATCTCCCGGCTCATCTCAGCCAGGCCCTCGGACGGCGCTTGCTTCCCCCGGAAAACGATCGCATCTCTATTGTGGATGCCAGCATCGCTCCTCATCTGACAGGCCTTCTAGGGCAGATCGATACAGTGATCTGCTTCAGTGAACCTGGTTTGACTTGGACTCCTGATGAGGAGGCTGTTCTAAGTGCCATCCGAAGAGCCAACCTTCCGGTCTGGGGAATCGCCAAGAGCCGCCCCCAAGCCTATCCTTTGTATTGAGGGAACTTGAAGCGGGAAACACCTAGAGAGAACCAGGACACTGAGATTTGCTTAGGGAAGCGGATTGGTCATGGATAGCGATCATTTGAAGCCTCTGTTCGAAGCTCTGAAATTGACCCCTGAGAACAACGTCTTGCGTGCCCATCTGGTCAGGGAACTGGTCAAAGCCCGAAGGTATGAAGAGATCACCTCCGTCGTCTCTCCTCTCTTGACCACTTCAGAACGTCCCTTGGGACTCTTCGCTTCGGCGCGAGCGGCTTGGGTCAAGGGTGATAAGGCCAGAGCCGAGCAACTGTACCGGCAAGCTATCGCCATCGATCCCTCATTGATCGACGAAAGCTTCGAGGCTGATCTCGCACCCAAGGAAACTCTGCGCCTGTCCAATGTCGGCAGGCTAGAGGGAGAACTCCCCGACGATCTCATTGGGGAGCGAAAAGTACCCGAAGTCACCTTCGAAGACCTAGGGGGCATGGAGGAAGTGAAGGAGCAGGTGCGATTGCAGATCCTCTACCCCATGCAACGCCCCGATATCTATGAAGCCTACGGCAAGAAGGTCGGAGGTGGTATCTTGCTGTATGGGCCCCCAGGTTGCGGTAAGACCCATCTGGCCCGCGCCACCGCCGGAGAACTCGGAGCCAATTTTTTCTCGGTGGCTCTCAACGAGATCCTCGATATGTATGTGGGCAATTCGGAAAAGAACCTGGCCAAGATCTTCCAAACGGCTCGAGCTGCGGCTCCCAGCGTCTTGTTCATTGATGAGGTCGATGCTATTGGGGGCAAGCGGGGCCGAATCGACTCTTCCTCACATCGTCTGATGGTCACCCAACTGCTCACCGAAATGGACGGTATTGGGGCGCGCAACGAAAAGCTCTTGGTGCTCGGGGCTACCAACGAGCCATGGTCGGTGGACACCGCCCTCCGCCGTCCGGGACGCTTTGATCGTTTACTTTTTGTGCCCCCGCCCGACACGAAAGCCCGGGCCGAGATTCTGAAACTTCATACCCGAAGGCGCAAGATGGACGGCTCTATAGACTGGCAATCCTTGGCTAAGAAAACCGAGCTCTTCTCGGGAGCCGACTTGGCTCAGTTGGTGGAGCAAGCCACCGAGAGCGCCCTATCTGAAGCTCTCAAGACCGGAAACCTCCGTTCCATCACCGGTGTCGACTTTGAGCAGGCCCTGAAAAAGAGAAAACCTTCCACCACCGAATGGCTCCGCCGCTCCAAGAACTACGTCAATTTTGCCAACCAGGACGGCTTCTACGATGACCTGGCAAATTTTCTTAAGAAAGCGAACATCCGATGAGTTCAGATTACGAAAAAGCCCGCCTACTCTATTCTCAAGAGAGATGGAGTCAGGCCATAGAATGCCTGAACAAACACCTGGCTGTGGACCCTGATGATGCCTATGCCTGGGGTCTTTTGGCTCTGTGCGAGATGGAACAAGGGTTGTACGGCAAAGCTTTAGAGTCTTCTGGAAAAGGGATCGCCTGCAACCCCAACTTGGGATACTGCTTTTACGTTCAGGCAACCATCCTTTATAGACGAAAGCTCTATACTCTGGCCTTGGAGCCTTTGGAGCAGGCTCTAAAATTGGAACCACTAGAAATCAGTCATTTGGTGTTGGCCAGTTGGATCTACTTTGCCCTTAAGGAGTGGGAGCGAGCTTTGCTCTTGGCCGAAGAAGCTCTAGCACAACAACCTGACAACCTGGACGCCTTGAATGCCAGAGCTTGCATATTGGTGCGTCTGGGTCGGGGAGCCGAGGCCGAAAACGATCTCTTGCGCGCCTTGGAAGAGGATCCTGAATGCGCCAATACCTTGGCCAACCTGGGTTGGTTGAGGTTAGAAAAGCGATCCTGGAAAGAGGCGGTGGGCTATTTCCAGCAGGCCCTAGCATTGGAGCCTGAACTCGAGTGGGCCAGAGACGGCCTCATGCACGCTCTGAGATCCCGATATCCGATCTACGGCTGGATCCTTGCCTACTTCATTTGGATGGAGAAGCATTCTGCTGAGTTGCAACGGCAGATCATGCTGGCCTCCCTGGTGGGGGCTCGCGTTCTAAGGGCCCTGGTGGCTCGCTATCCGGCTCTGGGAGTATTCGTTGGCCCGGTGTTGCTGATTTGGAGGGTCTTCAGCTACTTGACCTGGACCATTCGAGCTGCCACCACCTTGATGCTGCGCTGTACCGAGACTGGTAGATTGCTGCTCACACGTAAGGAGATCTTGGAATCGAACTTGGTGGGCGCCTTGTGGCTCGCTTTTGCTGCGGTCCTAGCCTATCACACCTGGATTGACCCGTTCACCCCATTCGGCAAGATTGGTCCCTATGTGTTCTTGACGCTGCCGATGCTCATCGAGCCATGCTTCAGTGTGACACATCGAGTCTACTCTCGAATCATTCAAGGGATCACAGCGGTCATGGCAATCTTGAGTTTGGGCGGTTTGGTCATGTTGTTTTTCTCATCTCAAACCGCTATTCAGATGCTCTTGGCCTACTTCCGAGCCTTCGGCTTGGTGGTCCTGCTCTTTCAAGTGCTAGAGAGCATGGCCAGCAAAGCTCCCCTCGAAGACAAGAAGGTCGCTTAAGCTACTTCGCTGAGTTCCTCTTCAAACGCCAGGCCGGCTACCACACGATTGGTCCACTGCATAGGGTGGGTCCAAGCGACTCTGGCCCGGACTGTCTGGTAATTCCCCAGACTATCGCCGAAACTCACTGAGATCACCTCACCCTGTCGTGCCTGCCACGGCAACAGCAATCGTGCGCCCCGATGGTCGGCTTCGATGGCTGAAGCTTGGGATGGCCCAACGTGAGGCCCCCAACAGGTGACCTTAGCTCTTTCCACGGTGCGCCGCGAGATGGAATTGAAGTTGTTAGACCTGTTTGTTGTATTTTCTTGAGCAATCAGCATGTTGGGAACCTCCACAACTCAAATATAAGCGTCCGCGTTGAAAATTCCCTGAAAAGCCAAACTCCGGGATCCTGTCACACCTTCGTAACATTTCGCGAAGGTCTACTAGATAAGCTAAGGTTGATGAATGTTTCCCCAATCACATTCCGCCCACTTCAGAATCCTGGACTTCCGGCAGCTCCTGGACATAATCCCATTACGGAAACGTCCAAGGTCAAGCCTAGGGAAAGTCACGACCAAGTTTGCCTCACAGCTTGTTCGTCGGAATCTCGTCCGGAGTCCAAGAAGCCTCGGCGCACACCCATAAACGGCAACGGCCTGAGTACCGCTCTCTCTGAACTCCAGCGATTCAACGAACGCGAGTATTACAACGAGACCGCTGATGCCCAGGCTCGGCAAGCCTACTACTCGGATATCGACTGGTCCAAGGACCCCGGACAGCTTTTCGATCAGCTTTCCAATAAAGTTTCCGTCACCCACGATAAGGTGTTGGCTTACCGACCTTCGGCCTACCTTTATCCCTGGGTTGATCTGCACCCCGACGGGCAGCTTCGGTCTATCTATTCAGCCAAGAGCATGGACCCAGCCACCGCTATCATCGAAGACTGGCAAATCGGACAAAACGAGCGCTTAGCCGAATCGGCCCTAGCCTTAGCCGGCGCCGGCCTAGGTGGAGCCGAAACTGCTTCCGTTGCCATGGCGCTGGACCTCCAGTCTGAGGCGCTTAATTGTGAGCACGTGGTCCCCCAATCCTGGTTCTCCAAGCGGCAACCCGACCGGGGCGATCTCCATCACCTTTTCGCTTGCGAAATGCGGTGCAACAGCCTTCGAAGCAACCTGCCCTTCGACGAACTCAAGAGAAGAGACGACACCGGTTGTCGCGACGATTGCGGGGAAATAGTTGGAGACCGAGGTGGTTTCGAACCTCTTGGGGGCAAAGGTGCGGTGGCTCGAGCTACGCTGTACTATCTGTTGCGCTACCCCGACACCATCGACAACTACGATCAAAAAGATGTGGGCATGCTCTTAGACTGGCATCAGCGATTCCCAGTGAGTCTGTATGAGAAACATCGCAACAGCGCCATTGAGGAACTCCAAGGAAATCGCAACCCCCTAATCGATTTTCCCCAAATGGCCGGCAAGATCGATTTCGCCAAGGGCATAAAAGGCTAAGGCTCAACTCTTCACTACTTCAGTATGGCCACGCCCCCTATCATCACTCTGCTCACGGACTTTGGCTTGTGGGATCCTTATGTGGCCATCATGAAGGGTCGGATCTTGAGTCTGTGCCCCGAGGTCCGGATGGTGGACCTAACCCACTCTGTTCCTCCCCAGGACATCGCCCGAGGAGCCTACGTACTGCAACAAGCCATGCCCTATTTTCCCCAGGGCACTATTCATCTTTATGTCGTTGACCCAGGTGTCGGGAGCGAACGTCGTCCCATCGCGGTGAGAACTGAGTTGGCCACCTTTGTGGGCCCAGACAATGGTCTCCTGAGCCCGACGCTCGAGCACTTCGGACCAGTGCTCGAACAGGTGGTCCTCACCGAACCAGAACAACTTTCAAGAACCTTCCACGGTCGAGACCTCTTTGCTCCAGTAGCGGCGCACTTGGCCAAGGGAATTCCCCTGAGTCAACTGGGGAAACCCTTCAAAGGGCTGGTAGATCTCCCCCAACCCCGGGCAGAACTCCAAGGCACCACCTGGAATCTGAATGTGGTCACCGTGGACCATTTCGGCAACGTGATTTTGAACCTCAAGACTGAAGGGTCTCAGAACTTCTTTCTCCGCGAAGAACTCTACTCTGTGCGCGATGCCGTCGTTCCCTTTTGCGCCACCTACTCCGAAGTCGCAACGTCTGAGCCTTTGCTGCTCTTCAATTCGGAAAACATGTTGGAGTTAGCCTGCAACCAGGATAGCGCCGCCCGACGTTGGAACTTGTCAGCCGGAGACAGCCTGGAAGTAAAACGGGCTTGTTCGATGAACCGAAACGAGGAATAACCAGCCCTTCTCTGAACAGGTTCATGATAGGAGAGCAGGCCGCGGTGCGTTCACGAGAAGATATATTGTCGCAGTTTCCAGAGCGAGACCTCGAAGGTCACTGGGAAATATCCCCGGATGCTGACAGTCGTTGGCGAGCGGCGGTCCTTGAGGTACTCCTGGATATCAGAGAACTGTTCGCCCAGGGGATAGCCCAACAAAATCAGGATCCCAACCGAGACCCTCAGCCCTAGAGATCGTTTGCCCTTTGCCGTCCCAAGATCGAGCTCCTTATTTTGAGGCCCTCTCAGCCTACGCCCGAAGCCATACCACCAGCTTTCACGTTCCGGGTCATCAGTTCGGTCAGGGTGCCGATCCCGATTTTCTAAAGTTCCTTGAGGCTGCTCCTCTGATAGGAGACATCACTCAGATCCCCGGCATGGACGACATGCACCGTCCGGTTTCGGTCTGCGGTCAGGCCCAGCGCTTGGCCGCCGAACTCTGGGGCGCCGAACAAACGACCTTCTTGGTCAACGGCTCCACAGTGGGCAATCAAGCCATGCTGCTGGCCACCTTGAACAGGGGAGACAAGGTTCTCATTCCGAGAAACGCCCATCGATCCGTCCTAGGGGGAGTCTTGCTGGCCGACGCCCGCCCCGTGTTCTACTATCCCCCGTGGGATCCCGATTTGGGTGTTTTCCACGCACCTCGAATCGCTGATTTGAAACCCCACTTGGAGCAACATGCTGAACTGAGCACGGTGGTGCTTAGCTCTCCAACATATTATGGGACCGCCTCAGACATGGACACTCTGGTCGATTTCTTAAGAGCAGCGAACAAAATTGTCCTGGTGGACGAAGCCTGGGGAGCCCATTTCGGATTCCATCCCGAGTTGCCGAGGTCTGCGGTGCAGGCAGGGGCCGACCTAGTGGTGCAGAGCACTCACAAAATGCTAGGCAGCATGACTCAAACGGCCATGCTTCACCGAAACGGAAAGCGAATTGATCCCAACCGTCTGGACCTGGCCCTGCGAATCTTGCAATCAACCTCCCCGTCTCCACTCTTCTTGGCCTCCCTGGACTGCGCCAGAAGACAGATCGCCACCCAAGGGCGAGAACTCCTTGCCCGTGCGCTCCAATTGGCCCAGCATATTCGTAAGGAGCTAGCAAAACTTCCTGGTGTGAGCTGTCCCGGGGAGGAACTGCTGAGCCGTCCAGGTGTTGAAAGGTGGGACCCCACTCGACTACTGCTTAAGCTAGAAGGGTTCGACGGGTATCAGTTGGAGCAAGGACTGCGCTATCGGTTCGGAATCCAGGTCGAGATGGCGGAAGGTCGACATGTGCTCCTGGTGATCACCTTGGGGCATAGGGATATCGATATGGAACAGTTGATTGATGCCGTTGCTCAGATGACCAAAGAGTCCCCCACACCGCTGAGACCGAAGGAGTCCATAGCAAGCTCGAATCTGGCTTGGTGTCCAAAGTTTTCGCACTCAGCTCGAACCCTCAGAGAAATTTTCGAAGCCCCCCAAGAATCGGTACCCCTGGAGCGTGCCGTGGGTTTGGTGTGTGCCGAGACACTAACCACCTATCCACCAGGCATCCCCCTGGTTGTGCCCGGCGAAATCATAACTCCGGATATCGTCGAGCGAATTCGGCAGGAAAAACTTGCGGGAGGAACCCTGGAGGGAGGAGCCGATCCGAGTTATCAAACGGTTCGAGTTCTCCAGGGTTAGAGCCAAAAGACCCCGAAGTAGGATAAGGTTAAGAGCAATATGACAAAGCACATAGCCTTGAACGGGACTATCCAAGACGACCTCGACAAGTTGGTCAGGATCCTTCCCAAGCCCATTCAAAGAAAACTGAAAACCGTCCACGAAGACTCGACCCAGTTGATCGAGATCGTCTGCGACCTCGGTAGGTGCCCCGAAGCTCGCTACCCCGGCCGCTGCGTGTTCCTCGACGACTCCCCCATCTCTCGCCGGGACTTGGACTCCATCGTCACCCAACTCGGAGCCTTCGGGAACGACAATAGAGCTGGTATCGAAGCGACCTTGCACCGCATTTCGGCTATACGCAATCGCCAGGGGGTGGTGGTAGGACTGACCTGCCGGGTAGGTCGAGCGGTCTACGGCACCGTTGAAGTTCTCAAGGACGTGGTCAAGGCGGGCAAAAGCATCTTGCTTTTGGGTCGGCCGGGGGTCGGCAAGACCACCCTTCTTCGTGAAATAGCCCGAGTCTTGGCCGACGAGGATCTCAAGAGAGTGGTGATCGTGGACACTTCCAACGAGATTGCCGGCGACGGGGACATCCCCCATCCGGGGATCGGTTTGGCCCGGAGGATGCAGGTGCCGCGATCCGACCAGCAGCATTCGGTCATGATCGAAGCGGTGGAAAACCACATGCCCGAAGTGATCGTGGTCGACGAGATCGGTACTGAGGCGGAAGCCTACGCTGCTCGAACTATCGCCGAAAGGGGAGTGAGCCTGATCGCCACCGCCCACGGAAACACCCTGGAGAATCTGATCATGAACCCTACGCTTTCGGACCTCATCGGGGGCATCAGTTCGGTGACCCTCTCCGATGAAGAAGCCCGCCGACGCAAGACTCAGAAGTCCGTTCTCGAGCGTCGCTCTCCTCCCACCTTCGAAATCGTCATTGAGATCCAGGACAAAAACACCTTCGCTATTCACAGCGACGTGGCTACGGTGGTCGACCTGCTCCTCAGAGATGAGACCCCCTTAGCCGAAATCAGAGTGCGTAAGGATGAAGGGGTCGAAATCGTTCAGGCCTCAAATAGGGAATTCTTGGCCTACCACCACGGGTTGGATCGGGAGCGAGAACCGGATGTGCCCGAACGGGGGCTCCGTCTGGCTCCTCCTCCACCCGGCCATCGAGTGCTGGAGGGCTGCAAGATCTATCCCTACTCCATCAGCCGAAATCGCCTGGAGCGAGCCATTCGAACTTTGGCAGTTTCGGCCGAAATAGTCCGCCACTGGGAGCAAGCCGATCTGGTCCTAACGGTGAAAAGCCAAGCTCGAAAAGGCGCCAGCAAGTTCGAACAGATGGAACGAAAGAATCTACCCATTCATACTATCCGCTCCAATACCGTGTCTCAGATCCAAAAGTTCCTGAAGCAGTACTTCTCCTTGGAGGATCTCACCCCTGAAGAGTTGGCCCTGCGGGAAACTGAGGAGGCGATCAGGAAGGTGGTTTCCACCGGACGCCCATTGGATCTGGCTCCTCAGGCTCCAGCTATCCGGCGCCTGCAACACGAAACCGTAGAGAACCAAGGCCTCGACTCCAAAAGCGTGGGGGCCGAACCGTTCCGCTGCGTGAGAGTCTTTCGCTCGGCGTAAGGCAGTACTACAGAAAGAGGACGACAATGAGCGTACAAGGACTATTCATCACTTTCGAGGGCTTGGAAGGGGCTGGCAAGAGCACCCAGGCTAAACTCTTGGGAGAGCACCTCGAAG
>JBJHCR010000169.1:0-13983 GCA_050486105.1 Vulcanimicrobiota bacterium | reverse complement strand
CGATGATAAACGCCGGTCTGTTCGTCGGTCATCCGAGTCGCCCGAAGAGTGAGGAGCTTCTGGCAAGAGCGCAGGAAGGAGTTGAGTTGAGCCACGAGCAGAGGTTCGGAATCCTGACTTCGTAAGAATTGGGTGGCGCCCGAGTCCAGGAGGTCAATGACTGTTTCGTTCGGATCCTCCGGATTGACTATCAACAGGATCGGAATCCAGCGAGTCTCCGGATAATGGGATAGGGTCTGAATGGCCTCTTCCAAGTCGGACTTCTTGGACCCGGACAGGCCATCGATTATGATGCAACAGGGCTGTTCTTTTCGCGCTGTCGAGACTAACTCTTTGGACTCGGATTCAGAGAAGAGAACCGCCCCGAGCTTGCTCAATTGCTCGGCCAACATGGATTCTTGGCGTGGCGGTCTCGTCAGGTGTAGGATTCGCATGAAACTCTCCTCATCGAGCGATGGGCTCGACTTTCGCCGCAGGGAAGCCACATCTTGCTTTTGACAAGATCTTGGATCGGATGTCCGCCTAAAGCACTCGCCTTATGGTTCTGCACTCCACTGAGCACATCTCCAACCCGTCTGGGGTTGTGGTACCCCGCCTATGGATGTCTAAGGCCCAGAGGGCGCCCGCGTGCTCAACACTCCTAAAGCCGATGGAGGTACGAAGTCCAACACTCGCGACCCACCCTTCACCCAACTCCGTTGGCTACCCGGGGTACCCGACCCTGCGGGCGGGTCACCCGTCCTCGACATACAGAACCTTAAGGCGAGCACTCTAACTGCGTTCCGTCGAAGGTTTTGAGGTTGACTTTCTCCCAATCAGGGGTCAGACCACCAGTTTTTGCAAGGAGAGGGGTCTTGGAGGTTGACCGGACTCTTCAATCCTGCTACATTGGGGCCCAATGTTTTGACCGGGCATAATTTTGCTGAGCCGAAGGCTCACAGCGTCCGAGTTTAAAAGGGAGGCCATAGTGGCGAAGAAAAGTGCGATCGCTCGCAACAAGAAGCGAGCCCGCCTGGCGGCGAATCAGGAAGCAAAAAGGACGGAGCTCAGGGGCAAAATGAAAGACCCGAGCTTGAGTTATGAAGAAAAGCAGGAGGTCATGTTTGCCCTTCAGGCGCTTCCTCGTAACGGAGCCAGAGTTCGTGTCCTCAATCGCTGCCAGATTTCGGGACGTCCAAAAGCGGTGTACCGTAAGTTTAAAGTTTCAAGGATTGTGCTCCGAGAACTGGCCCATCAAGGTATGGTCCCAGGGATGAGAAAGGCGAGCTGGTAAACCCCTGAGGTTGCCAACTCGAGTGATGGACGTTCTGTCTTCCCGATGGTTCAGTCCGGCTCTCTTTCTTGCTAGAGTTCTCTTCAGCGCTGACGTAGAATCTTTGGTCAATCCTCGCTCAGATGTCACGATCGCCCTAGAAGGCCGGTCGGAGAACTGAGTTGGGGTTGGCCTTTTTGCTTTGGGCGGAAGCCCAGGCGTTAAATACCCCCTTTGGAGGAAGTTTCGGTTGAGTTATCATCTTTTTACCTCGGAATCGGTTACCGAGGGTCACCCAGACAAAGTCTGCGATCAGATCAGTGATGCGGTGCTCGATGCCCATCTTGCCCAGGACAGTAAGGCTCGCGTGGCCATCGAGGCCTTCGCCCACACCGGTTGCATCCATTTAGCGGGTCAGATCACCTCAACGGCCCAGGTGGACCACGCCAAAGTTGTGCGGCAGACCTTACTTGAGATCGGCTACAATAATCCGGCCTACGGTATCGATGGCAAGAGTTGCGCAGTGTTGTTGTCTATCGATCCCCAAAGTCCGGACATCGCTCAAGGGGTGGACGAGGCCCTCGAAAAGCGAGGCAGTCGTCCCCAGGAGCTCGAAGAGCAGATGGGAGCTGGTGATCAGGGCTTGATGTTCGGTTATGCTTGTCGTGAGACTGATGAGCTCATGCCTCTTGGCATCCAGCTGTCTCATCGTTTGGCTCAACGCTTGGCTCAAGTTCGCAAAGATGGCACTCTGGCGTACCTTCGGCCGGATGGAAAGACCCAGGTGACCGTTCGTTATGAGAATGGCGAACCGGTCAGCTTAGAAACGATCCTCATCTCCACCCAGCACGACGAAGGGATCGACCTCGACACTATCCGCAAGGATCTGATAGAGCACGTGATCAAACCGGTTGTTCCGAGCAATCTGCTCCGCTTTGAAAGCGGAGAGTTGGTCCATCCCAGGATCCTGGTAAATCCCACGGGCAAATTCGTGATGGGGGGGCCAGAGGCAGACACCGGACTAACCGGCCGCAAGATCATCGTGGACACTTATGGCGGAATGGCTCGGCACGGAGGTGGGGCTTTCTCTGGCAAGGACCCGACCAAGGTGGACCGGTCGGCCAACTATGCTGCCCGCTGGGTCGCCAAGAACATTGTGGCCGCTGGATTGGCTGAGCGTTGTGAAGTGGCCTTGTCCTACGCCATCGGAGTGGCCGAGCCCGTTTCGATTTCCGTGGACACATTAGGGACCGGAAAGCTGTCCGACGTCCGCTTAGAAGAATTGGTCCGCGAAGTGTTTGACCTGCGTCCGGGAGCCATCGTGAAGCAGCTCGACCTCCGCAAACCGATCTACAGACCGCTGGCCGCTTATGGTCACTTCGGTCGAGTCGATGTTCAAGTTCCTTGGGAGCAGACTGGGAAGGCCGAAGAGCTCAAGGCCAAAGCGAATGCGGTCTCTACCCCGGCCTAGCCGATAGAGGATCATCGGTCGAAGAAGAACCGCCCTCCACCGTAGGCGGTTCTTCTTTGATTTTTGCCAGGTTTTCCCTCAAAATTTCTTGAAAACGCGTTTGGTAAGAATTCCGGGTTGCAGGTTGTCTCCCAACCTGAAGGCTTGCGTAGGAGAGGTCGATGGCGCACGTAAAAGTTGGCAGATATCAACTGACCAGTGAACTTGGTCGGGGAGGCATGGGGATAGTGTATAAAGCTTTGGATCCCTGGCTTGAGCGGGAGCTAGCGATCAAGGTGCTGCCACCGAAAATGCTTAACCAGCAGATGCTTGAGCGCTTCATGCGAGAAGCCAGAGCCGTTGCCAAACTCGATTCTCCCAATATCGTCAAGATCTTTGATATCGGTCAAGAGCCGGACGGACAATACGAGATCAACTTTATCGTTATGGAGTTTGTTCAGGGATGCACTCTTGGGGAGTACTTCCCACAGCTTCCAACCTTAGACTCTCTGCAGATTCGTCAGCGCTTGGAGCTTTTCGATCAAATCTTAGAGGCCATGGATTACGCTCACGCAATGGGTGTGATTCACCGGGACCTCAAACCTGACAATATCATGGTGACCGACACGGGTAGAGTCAAGATCATGGACTTTGGTTTGGCTTTTTTCGCTGGGAGTCACTCCTTAACCCGGGCCGACCAAATCATGGGGACGGTAGCCTATTTCTCCCCCGAGCAAGCCAAGGCCGCCAAAGATATCGACCATCGAGCCGACATCTATTCCTTGGGGGTAATCCTCTTCGAACTTCTAGGAGGCGAGCTGCCGTTTCTAGCCGAGCATCCCCTCGACATGATGCAAAAACTCTTGACCGAGAAGCCACGTTCCTTGATTAAGCTCAATCCTGCCGTGAGTGCAACCCTCGAAGGGATCTGTTTTAAGTGTCTAGAGAAGGAGCCCCCGCTGCGTTATCCTACGGTTGGTGCTTTTCGCGAAGCTTTGAGAGAGTATTTGCAGGAGGCAGATTCCAATTCCAACGTAAGCCCTGTTCCACTGGTTGCCTTAGGGTCTTCGGTAGCGGACTTAGCCGACGCTTCCAGTGGAGCCGGAGTAGCTATTGAACCCGAGGTCGCACGCGAGCAGACTCCCAGTCTCCGTGAAGCAGCCACTGCATTCGATGTGGTCTCAGGGGAGGAGGAAGGGGCACGCTCGGCTTCCCCCTTGGCCAGTCCTCCATCTCGGCTTCATTCTTTGCATCCCTCCATGGCTTCCACCGATTGGCAGAGAAGCGTTTCTCAACAGAAAGGACCCGAGGTCGTTTCCGTACCGGCGAGTCCGCCTGATCCGCCTCGACCCGCTCCCAAGCGTCCCACCACCGGACCCTCGGTGTACTGTCAGTGCGGGGGCGAGAACCCCCCGGAGGCTGAGACTTGTCTTGAGTGCGGAGAGACCATAAAACCTTCGATCTACATCGTTCGGAGAGAGGCCGAGTCTCACTATCAAGCAGGAAAAGAGGCTATCCGAAGGGGTCACCTGTCTGAGGCCAAGGCAGAATTGCAGAAAGCCGTTGAGCAGAATCGTGAGTTTGGAGAGGCCTACTTGGAACTCGGACGAGTCTGCTTGAGCTTAGGGGATTTCGAAGAGGCCCACGAAAGTCTCGACGCCTCCCTTCCCCTGCTGTCTTCAAAGTTCGAGCCCCTGCTGGCCTTAACCGATCTGTACCAGCAGGTCGAGCAACCAGAGGACGCCATCGCTTGTCTTAAGGAGATCTTGCAGGAGAGGCCTCAGGAGATCGAGATTAGATGCCGTCTGGCGCTCATCTATTGCCAACTGCAAGACGTTCCCAAGGCTCTGGCGGCCTATCGTTCCGCCTTGCGTTACGACCCTGAACATCTTTCCACCAATCGACAATTGGGCTTGCTCTTGGCGGCCGAAGGTCAGAGCGATGAAGCCATTCACTATCTTGAGAAAGTGTGTCGATTGGACCCCAGGGATGCCTACATACGAGGCTTGCTAGGAAAGCTTTATGCGAAGGCTGGAAGGCTCCGGCAGGCCGAAGAGATGTTTGTTCAAGCTCTAGAGGACCGTCGTGAGGACCCCGACCTTCGCCTTGAGCTGGGAGAATTGTATCGTCGCCAGGGGCGCCCAGACCGGGCCCATCAAGAGCTGCAACGCTCCTTGACCAAGGACCCAGGGCATCTGGGAGCAAGCCGATTAATGGCTTCGCTCTACATGGAGCAGGGTCAGGTGGATGCGGCTCGTGACGTACTTGTCCGGGCCATCCGATTTCATCCTGAGGACGATGACTTGCATCGACGCCTCGGGGAAGTTTTTCTTATGACCGGGCAAATCGACGGGGCCTTAGAGTGCTTTGAGAAGGTGGTGGAGCTCCGTCCCGACTGTCACCGAATGAGAAATCGTCTGGGCAGGCTCTATCTGAAGAAGGAGTATGACAAGGAGTCTGTGGGGGAGTATCGGGAGGCGGTCAGATTGCACCCCTTGGAGCCGAGTTATCGCGAGGACTTGGCTATGGCTCATTATGTTGGTGGAGAATTGGAGAATGCGGCCTCGGAGCTTCACAAGGCAGCCAAGCTGGATGGACGAAATCCCGATTACTTTAAGGCGCTGGGCTTCATTTACCTGGAGCTTGGTATGGCTGATCAGGCCGTCGCCCATTTTCGTTGGGCCCTCCATCTTGAGCCGAACGACGCACAGACTCACGGAGCCTTGGGACAGGCGCTCGGCAATCAGGGGTTGGCCAACTTGGCAGTCGATGAGTTCCGCAAGGCCCTGTCTCTGGACCCCAGTCTGGGTCTCCTGCAACTTTCGTTGGCCCGAGCATTGAGTTCTGCCGGAAAACATCAAGATGCGGTGAAAGCGTTTAGGGAATTCGCCTCCGGGCTGGACCAGGCTGAGCAATCACAACTCTTGTCTCGGGCATTTCTGGAGATGGGGGACACCCTGCTTTATGCCGGAGACCTGGGACAGGCCGCTGAAGTTTTCCAGGCAGCCCTGTCCCAGTCGGATGAAGAGGCATCAGCCAGGCTTGGATTGGCCAAAGTCAGTATCGCTCGCAGCGATGTCAAGGCTGCGACCTCCCACCTTAAGCGAGCCCTCGAGTTGGAGCCTCTCAATTCTCGAGTGTGGCAGGTGTGGTCGTCGGTGGCCGCGGAGCAAGGCGATTGGTCCGAGGCCATCGTCCGCATGGAACGGGCGGTGACTTTGGCTCCAGAGGATGAGGAACTTTGGATCCAGCTCGGGAGAGCCCAGCGTAAAGCGGGGAGGGTGACTCAAGCTCATCAGACTTTCAACGAAGCAGCGGAAAAATTCCCGGCCAGTCGGGCTCGATTTCTCTGGTTGCGAGGACGCTTGGCCGTTCGAACGCGAGAGTGGACAAGTGCTTTCGAGTTTCTTCAGCGCTCTCTACAGCTGGCCCCCGGGTCATGGAGGATCCACGAGGACATGGCCCAAGCTTGCTTGGGTCTACAGAACTGGGGGCTGGCCAGGGAGCACATAGAGAAGGCGGCTGAGTTGGCGCCCTTGGACCAAGGAGCATCGATCCGAAGCCTGCTCTCCAAGATCCCGTGAGCAGCCGAGGCCACCGGCTGCTTCGTGAGTCTTACGGGTCGGCTTCCTCGTCTACAGGCGGAGCTTTGTCGAAGTAGAGGACGCCGTTGGCTATAGCAGGGGCCCCCTCCTCACATATTCCTGGGAGCTGAATGTGATGAATTCCCGGGCAGGTTATGATATAGCGCTTATCATTGGCGTATCTCTCGTAGGTGTCCTCATAGCCCTCGTTTACGCTCGGGCAGACGGGTAGCGCTTTCATATGGGCTTCACCCATGAGCGTTAAGTCCGCCAGATTCTCTGGGTAATTCATATCGTTTTCTATGGCATAGCCTTCCAGGCCGGTGCCGATATTGCGCAGATTGGCTCCGCAGGCAGAGTGGTAAGTCTTGAACCGGGCACGCATGAAGACGGGCACCATGATGGCAGCGAGTGTGGCGATGATGGCGATGACGATCAACATCTCGATGAGGGTGAAACCTCTGCGCTTTGGCCTAAAAATTTTCATTAGGGTCTCCTCATGGGACGAACTGTACACCGATTGAATAGCAACTTTTTCATCCTAAGAGGTTTATACCCATGTCCCGACATTTCGGACATTCGATTTCCCGTAAGGGTGCGCTAGCAACGCTGCTGAACTAATTTCCGCGTCGCGAGACTCGTTCATCACCCACTTGTCACCTACCTGTCACTCAACTCCGTTGGTCACCCGGGGACCAGTTTGCGGGGTGCCGGGTGATGAGGACGCGAGACGAGGTTTTCTCGCGCATCATCTGGGACAAATCAGCAGCCTCCTAGTGCTATCGCCTGAATGGCAAGCGAACCCTCCGCAACAGGGGCCCGATCTGACGTTGTGGCAGGATTTTTCCTTGGGTTGGTCGACCGATCGCTCATGTCGGGGCTCTCCCCTTTGATCAGGTGAAGCCGACAAGACAGTGACCTACGATGTAGTGAGGATAAATATGCTTAGTATTGACAGAGGCCTCCGATTTAGCCTGATGATTCTTATATTCTGCCTAGTGACCATTGGAGCGAGCGCGCAGAATGAGGTTCAATCTGAGACCGAATCTGAAGACTACGCAGTCCTCATCGTGGGGGACGAGAACGACGCCGAGATGCTCCGACGAGAAAAAATCTTGATCGAAGAGTTTGGCAAGCGGATCCGGGGACAGGATTCCGAAGTTAAACTTCTGTTTTACAGCTACCACTTCAACAAAGAGCGGGAGCGCGCTTATTGTGAGAACAAGCTGAACGTGCTGGGAGAAGATCTCCTCTTTGTGGGGATTGTCAAGCTTCAGGATAGAGTCCCTCAAGATGTTGTCTATCGCATTGATCGTATCGCCAATCCGGCCCGAGCGGCCAAAGACGTGCTTGAGAGAGCCATGGAAATGATCGGAGTTGAAGAACCTGCTCAACAAGAGGAACGAGACCCTGCAGACCCGACGACCGAGACTTCAGAGCCAAGCGAGCGCACAGAAGCAACCGAACCCGACGAGAAGCCTGAGGCGACCGAGGATGAAGTTCCTCGGCAGCCCACAGAAACCACCCCAGACCCAGGACAAGGCAGTACGGCTGCTGCGGGATCAGGCTTTCGAGTACAGTTCGGCGCGTTTTCTCAACTCAAGCACGCTGAGGACCAACAAGCCAAGGCTGCGCGAGGTGGGCTCCAGGTGAAGGTTGCCCCTTCGAAAAACAGCACCGGAGTTCAAGTGTACCGGGTTGTTTCCGATCGATTTTCCAGCAAGAATGAAGCTGAGAGTTTTCTCGCACGGGCCAAAGAAGCGGGCTTAACTGAGGCTATCATCGTCCGCGGGGAGTGAAGAGTTCTCCTGGACTCTCAACGACCTTCGTTGAAGTCATCATTGATGGAAATGGTCCTCATTTGGACCGACCCTATACCTATCGCGTGAATCTGGACTCGGGGTTCGAGCTTCGAATCGGGCAGTACGTCAAGGTCCCCTGGGGCCAAAAAACCAAGGGAGCCTTTGTTTTTGGCCTCCGAAATGACCTGCCTGCTGAGGTTGGCGAGGGCGAGGTTCGTGAAGTGCTCGAGGTCTTGAGTCCAAGGCCTCTCATCGAGGGTGTTCATTGGGAATTAGCCTGCTGGCTGAGGGATTTTTATTATGCCACTTGGCCCGCTGCCTTGGCCGCCTTGGTGCCTGGTCCGGTGCTCAGTGCCCTGCGCCGAGGGAGCGGCAGTCGGAATTCGTCTAAGAACGAGCCCGAGGAAAGCGAAAGCGCCTTGGCCTTGACCGAGCCCCAACAAAGATGTTGGGAGATCATCCGAGGCGAATATCAGCCGGGTGGGACTTTCTTGCTCCACGGAGCGACCGGGAGCGGAAAGACAGAACTGTATCTGAGAGCTTGTCAATGGCGCCTTAAACAAAACGAGCAGGTTCTAGTCCTCGTCCCCGAGGTCTCCTTGACGCCTCAGGCCCAAGCGAGATATCGAGCTCGATTTGGATCTCAAGTGAGCATTTTGCATAGTGGATTGACCGATGCTCAGCGCCGCAATCAGTGGTGGAGGATCCGCGATGGTCAAGCAAACGTCGTCGTCGGGACGCGCTCGGCGGTCTTTGCGCCCCTGACCCGCCTCGGTCTGGTCATCGTTGACGAGGAACACGATCCCTCCTATAAGCAGGGCTCCGAACCTCGCTATCACGCTCGCCAGGTCGCGGCCTGGTTGATAAAAAAACTTGGCGGAGTGCTCATCCTTGGGAGTGCTACGCCGAGCCTGGAGAGCTATGCTCTGGCTAAGAGTGGTCGCTATCGGCTGTTGGAACTTCCAGAGCGGATTCACCAAAAAGCTTTCCCCGAAGTCACCGTGGTCAAGGGCCATGGTTTGACTGGGGGAGTGCTGAAGGAACTCGAGAAATGCAGAACCGCCGGATATCAGTCCGTCTTGCTTCTCAACCGTCGTGGATTTTCCCAATTTCTGGTTTGCGCCAGTTGTGGATGGGTTCCGGAGTGCCCGCATTGCAGCATCTCCCTCACCTTTCATCGTCGAGCAAGGCAAATTCGCTGCCATTATTGCGGGGAGTCGAGGCCGGCACCAAAGGATTGCCCTGACTGTGGTGGATTTGAATTGGACCAACCCGGGGCCGGAACCGAAAGGATCGAGGACGAATTGACCGCAGGTTTGCCCCAGTTGAGAGTGGCCCGGTTGGATCGCGACACGGTTGGCGGCAAGAGTCGGATTTTCTCCGAGACTTTCGAGGCTTTTCAAGAAGGCCGGTTGGACTGCCTTTTGGGCACTCAGATGGTGTCCAAGGGGCTCGACTTTCCTAGAGTGTCTCTGGTGGTGGTCTTGGATGCGGAGACGGGACTGCATCTCCCTGATTTTCGGGCCGCCGAACGCACCTTTTCCCTACTTATGCAAGTTGCCGGTAGGGCCGGCCGAGGGTCCCACGAGGGACGAGTTCTCTTGGTTTGTCGAAGACCCGAACTCCCTTTGTTCGAGCTCGTTAGGAACTATCGTTGGAAGGAGTTCGTCGAATCGGAACTCCGCACTCGCAAAGAATTGGGATACCCGCCTTATTGTCGACTTCTCAGGGTGTTGCTGAGCGATGTCGAGGAACGGAGGGTTGAGATCGAGGCCGTCCGAGTTGCTGATTTGCTCCAAGGTGCGATTCGCGATCTGGAGGTCAAGGTTCAATTGGTGGGGCCTTCCCCATGTCCCCTAGAGAGGCTTCAAGGGCGCTTTCGCTGGCACCTACTGCTGAAAGCCTCCCGAGTGCAGGATCTGCAGGTGGTCGTTCGAACAGCCCTGAGAGATTATCGCTCGAAGCTCACTCGACTTTCGATCGACCCGGATCCTCTGGACTTGCTTTAGACGGTCGGGTTGGAGTTCACAGAAACTTTAGAGTTCAGAGTCGGATTAATAGCAGCGGAGGAATGTGAAAAATGAATTCAGCAAACGGCAAAAAGCTTCTAGGAGTGCTTCTAACGCTAGCTCTTCTCTCCATACCGGTCTGGGCTAAAAGGATCAAGACCGACGGAAAGAACAAGGAGAGCCCAATCAAGATTGTCTCGTTGGACTTTATGGATTCAGGTTATGGGAACCCCGGGCCGAACTCAGAGATTCGAATCTCGACTAAGGTGCAGAATACCTCCTCGGAAGACGACCTCAGGCATGTTGTTATTCACTTGCAATTGAAGAACCTCGCAGGAGAAGTCGTGCAAGAGTGGACCAAAAACATCCCCGTCATGAAGAAGGGGGCGGTCGTCGAGTTCGAGCCGGACGGAGTGTACTACAACTACTCTTTCAATAATCTGAGTGGTGCGGTGATGGTGGAGCACGACGAAATCGAAGAGGAAGAAGACTCGAAATAGGTTTCGCGCTTGGCAGTTTTACCGCTAAAATATGTCGGAGAAGCGGTCTTGCGCCGCAAGGCTGATAAGGTAGACCTTGTAGACAAGCCCCTTCGCCGTCTACTCGACGATCTCGTTGAAACTATGTACGCCTCCGACGGAATCGGTCTGGCCGGTCCCCAAGTGGGTGTATCTCGGCGCATCTGTGTAGTTGACGCGGGGGATGGTCCGATCAAACTGATCAATCCTCGAATCGTTGAGCACCAGGGGACCAGCAAGGGATCCGAAGGTTGTCTTTCCATTCCGGGCATCTATGGAGAGGTGGAGCGCTGGACCAAGATCGTGGTTAAGGCTCTCGACGAAGACGGTGAGCCACGGGTTTATGAGGCTGAAGGGCTCCTTTCGGTGGTTTTTCAGCACGAGATCGATCACTTGGATGGGCGATTATTCACCGACTTGGCAACCGATCTGGTCGACGCCGTAGCCGTGGAACGACATCGCACCGAGGAAGAGTAGAATGAGAACCATCTTTATGGGAAGCCCAGAGTTCGCCGTCGCTTCCTTAGACCTGGTATACAAGCGGACGGAGTTATGTGCCGTCTACACCCAGCCGGACAAGCCGCGAGGACGTCGTGGTAAGTCTTTGGAGCCGACTCCGGTGAAAAAGCGGGCCCTCCAACTGGGCTTGCCGGTTTTCGAACCTGGTCGCATCCGGGACTCTGAGGTGATCGAACAGTTGAGAGAATTCGCTCCCGACGTTATTCTGGTGGTGGCCTACGCCAAATTGATTCCCAAGGAGATCTTGGAACTCCCCCAGTTTGGCTGCATCAATGTCCACCCTTCCTTGCTTCCCCGCTATCGAGGTGCCATTCCGTTGCAGGCTGCGATCTTCTCAGGGGACTCGGAAACCGGAGTCTGCACCTTTTTCATGGATGAGGGCTACGACACCGGCGACCTTATCGTGACCCGTCGTTCTCCCCTAGGACCTGAAGAGACGGGCACGGAGTTGTCTGAGAGGTTGGCACTCGTTGGAGCCGAGGTGCTCGGAGAGACCATCGATCTTCTGAGTTCAGGGAATGTTCCGCGATTCCCCCAACCTGTTGAGGCCGAAGGTGGTTACACCAAGCCGCTCAAGAAGGCCGACCTGCTGATCGACTGGACCAAGCCGGCCGAAGAAGTGAGAAATCGTATCCGCGGTTTGGCTGAAGAGCCTGGAGCCAGCACCGTGCGCCCTACCGGGGAGACGCTCAAGGTTGCTCGGGTCACTCGCGTGGAAGAGCAAACTTCCGGAGTACCAGGCGAGGTCCTCGGGTTGGAAAAAGGACGAGGACCCTCGGTCCGCTGCGGAGACTGCGCTGTGATCTTAGAGCGAGTTAAACCTGCCGGTAAGGGTTGGATGGACGGATCCGCTTTCTGGAACGGGAAAAAGATTTCTGCAGGAGACCTTCTCGGCCAGCCCGTTCAAGTTTAGGATCTGGCCAGATCCTTAGCTTGGATTTTAGCCTGGCTCCCGACTTGCCAGACCTCGCTCGAGTTGGTCTCTCAACCGGAGTTGACCGCAGGCAGCGTCGATATCACCGCCTTTTTCACGGCGCACCGTACAGCGGACCCCGTGGCCCTCGACTATTTTTTGAAAAGCCCTGATCGCTTCAGGGGTGCTCCTTCGATAAGGGACTCCACTGACTGGATTCCAGGGGATCAAGTTAACCAGACTGGGTACTTCGTAGCTGGTGAGTAGGTGCCCCAGACGCTCTGCTTCCTCGGGAGAATCGTTGATCCCATCCAGGAGAATATACTCGAAGGTGATCCGTCTGCGGGTTTTATCTGAATAGTCTTTGCACGCTTGAAGAAGTTCGGAAATATTCCAACGGCGATTGACCGGCATAATCTCAGATCGCAACTCGTCTCGCACGGCGTGTAGGCTGATGGCCAAACTGATGGGAAGGCCTTCTTCCCCCAGTCGTTTCAATTGAGGGACTAGGCCAGAGGTGGAAATGGTGAGGTGGCGCATCCCAATTCCGAGTCCCTCCTGTAGGTGAAGCAGGCGCACCGCTCGGAGCACCTCTTCATAGTTGTGCAAAGGTTCTCCGAGCCCCATGAAGACCACGTTGGAGACCCGTTCTCCAGTGGGGCGGAGGGCGTTTTGAACTTGCACCACCTGATCGACGATCTCCCAGGTTGAGAGATGCCGTTTCAATCCCATAACCCCAGAGGCACAGAAGGTGCAGCCCATGGCACAGCCCACTTGCGAGGACACGCAGACGGCGATCCTTGGTTGCCCCCCTTCATTGGGATAGCGCATGACGACCGTCTCGACCTCACCCCCCCTTGGCAGATCGAAGAGATATTTAGTGGCGTCGCCACTTTCGCTCTCCGAAATTCGTCGGCACTCCAGGCTCGGTAGGCAGGCGCGTTCTTCCAGAAGCAGCCTGAGTTTCTTGGAAAGATCGGTCATCTCTTGAAAGTCGGAAACCCCTCGCCCATAGACCCAAGCGAAGATCTGCTTGGCGCGAAACCTAGGTTCACCGAGCTCGGCCAGAAAACCCACCAGTTCTTCGGGACTGAGGTCCTTAAGATTTCGGCGCTCGTCAAGGCATCGCTCTTGAGGGGCTCGAGGTAAGGGGTGGAATGGATAATCGGCCATGGCAGCCCGATTATAGATGAAATGCCCAGGAAAGGAAAGTTTCCTGCACTTTGCAGGATCTTGAAAATTCATGTTGTGAAACTGCCGAGATATCATTATAATGGGTTAGCCAAAAGGGAGCATTAGGCGAAATGCCCCTGGGAAAGGGTCAAACATGCAGTCAGGGTCAGTAAATAGAACACCAGGATCGGTCACCTCCACAGTGGGCCAACGCCACGAGCGGGAGGTTAAGAACGAACGTCCTGGGGTGGAATCGGATCAGGTTCCCGGGAGCGAGGAGCAACCTGAGCCTGAAGAGAAGGTGACTCTGGCAGCTCGATTCAAGGTTGGTCAGAGCGCTCTCAAGGCTGAGACCCAAGAAGACGGAAACCAGCGCTCTGAGATGACCATCGCCTTGGTCCCTCAGAAGGATAGAGAAGATTTGCTGGCCCGCGGAGTTGTTTTTCCGGACCTCGAAGAGGTTCGCTCGGATGCCGGACTCGACTCCGATGGGCGTCTCGAACTGTTTCCCGTGAACGGCACTGGAAACCCGGAAACCACCAATATCGTAGAAGCACTCGAGGTCCCCAAGGCTTTTCTGGAGGTGGATCCCAATACCGGCACCGCCCCCATTCAGGGATATGTTGCTCGGCTCATCCCTCAGGGAGCTGATGTGCTGCCCGAAGGGCATTTTGCCGTCCCTGACGGCACTCAGGTTGCTCCTTCCGGTTACCAGTTTGACTTGGCCACCTCTGAGGCCGGTGCCAAAACCGAAAAGAAGAGG
>JBJHCR010000168.1:0-13993 GCA_050486105.1 Vulcanimicrobiota bacterium | reverse complement strand
CATCGTGTGAGAGTCGGATTTCCACGATTTGATCCTGTTTCCTCCATGCGAGGCTTTTTGAGAACTTTAGGCAAATTCGGGATTTGCGTGAGGTCAGCGCGGAAGACGTCGACCTCCCCGACCCAAGAATTCTTGATCTTCAACGTAACTGACGATGGTTGCACCCTCAGAAGCCATGGAACGTAGGAGGTCTCTGAGCTCCGAATCGGTTCCTCGAAATAGAAATCGAACTAAATTCGTGGTGTGAACTGATAGGCTGAGATGATGAATTCTGGGCTCTTCATCCAGAAGTTTCACCGCCCTGCGAAAGCCCGACTCAAACTGCACCTGCATCATCTTGAAACAGGACAGGCTGTTCTTAAGGTGAGATACCGGTCCGTAGTCGAGGACGCTTCTCGCAGTCAGCACGCATAAGTAAGTCGCTACTTCTGAAAACACGCCAAGCCCGGGGCTGGTGGCGACCAAGGTCGCACCACGTTCTTGAATCCGACTCAAAACGTCTCGGAGGACTTGCTGTTCGTTGCGGTCTAGTCGAAAAAAGGGGTCGTCGAGGAAAATTAGTTGGGGGTCGGGGAGAATTGCTCGAGCCAGCGAGAGTCTCTTGCGCAGAGGGAAAGACAAAGTTTCGATTTTTTTCATCTCTAGGCCTTTAAGTTGGCAAGTGGCTAGAGCTTTCGCCGTTAATGGTGGTCGATAGTGGGTGTCCACGCCGTATATGTCTGCAAAGAAGTCGAGGTACTCCCAGACTTTGAGTTCTTCATAAACACCTGGAACTCGGGGGACCATGGCTACCTCACGGCTTCTTGGATAGACCTTGCCAGCGCCTCGATAGAGAATTTGACCCTTCTTAGGTTGTGAAAGACCCGAAAGGCAAGACAGGAGGGCACTCTTACCCGAACCTGGCGGGCCGAAGATGACAAAGATATCGCCCCTGCCAAGCTCCAGAAACAGGTGGTCTGAGTCCTGGGCTTTACTCTCAGAAAGATGTGGAGGGAGGAGGTTCTTCAAGGTCAGCAGGGGTTTGCTCAAGGGTTCAAGGTCCTATCGAAAGATGATGGTATCAGTGTCCTTGAGCCCAAGGTCCCTTCGCAGTAAGCGCCTAAGCTCATCCTTCTCGCCGTCACTCAGATTCTCTTTGGGACGAACAAACACGGTTACTCGTCCACTCTCTGACTGCAAAGAAATGTCGATTCTGTGTTGTCGAGCAACGGTAGCTCGTCGAGCCTCAACCGAGGCAACGTGTCCTTCCGACACCTCTGGACTCTCGGCTTGTATCTCCTGCCTTGGAGCTGCCTCCGACCTGGAAGCCGGACTTCCACCACCGAGCGATTCGCTGCTGTGAGCTTCGATGGTGATCGAGGGCTCTTCACCCACGGTGGCTTCGGTTGGGTTGATCTTCTGGGGTGACGGAGCCGTCACTCCGGAAGAGGGTCTCGCCGCCGCCGTTGCGGGTTCCGAAGGCTTGCCCAAGGCCAAGTCCTTAAGTCTCTGCCGGCGTTCTTCGTCGTTCTCCGAAGAGTCTCTCCCAGCTTGCTCATCCCCTGGGGGCCTCAACTCGATTCGCTCTGGAGGCGGTGCCGCATTGGAGCCCGTGTAGCTTTCCAGAATCCCGTCGCCTCTCGTGCTTCGTCGAGGAACTTGTCTGGCAGAAGGTTGGGTAGAAGCCGGCACCGGTATATCTACCACCGAGGGTGGGGGAGGCCCAGGTCTACCAGGAGCCGAGCCTCGACTCCGAGCTACTTGTGGCGCTCCGTCTTCTTCGACCTGGCTTGAAGCCGAGGATGCGATAGCATCTTGGCGAACGGGCTGAGGGAGAGCAGCAGAGGCCGGAGCCGCCGCCCCCGGTCTGGCGGCGCTTCCTATCCGGACTGGTGGCGCATAAGGACTGTCATAGACAGTCACATCAGCGTCATCGGGGAACTCGTAAGGATCCTCGGTTTCCAGTTCGGGGTCTAGGGTGAGTTCTTTTTTCGGAATCTCTTCGTTGGAAGCTATGGCCCTCTGGTCCAGGCCCCATAGTATTCCGCGAGCTTCTTCTAGGTCGTTTTCAGCCACCAGCAATCGGTCTTCGGCAATCACAATACGAACCTTTCTGGCCAACAGCTTTTCAGCTTGTTCCTTCAACAGTCCACGGTCATCGCTGACAAAAACAGGAACCCCTGGTGGGGCCTTATCTCGAGGGGCTGTGGGGGCGGCGCCTTCCAGGTAGGGACGAGCTTCACTCGCGTCGCGGGCTGTTGATTGCTGATAATCCATAGCGAGTTGTTCTTCTGAACTCTGAGCGATTCTGGGATTCTGATAAAGGTGAACTCCAACCGAAAGTAGGACCAAGGCTGCGGCTCCAGCCATCAACGGCCTGGGGTCGATCCTGTCCAGGAGATTTGAAGCCTTCCTCCACCAGATAGCCGGCGAAAACGCCCGGGCTTTGGCTAGGATTGGTGACTTCTTGCGCGGGGCGATCCGGCGGAACTCTTCTTGGAGCGCAGCCGGCATCTCTGGGATGGTGTCCTGATCAAGAGTGGTGCGCGCCATCTCTTCTTGAAGGGCGCGCAGCAAGGTGTACTCTTCCATGGCCTGGTCAGAGCAAAACAGGCGCGCTTTCTGTTCGGAAGTTCCGGGTACGACCTCCGAAGAGAAGCTCTCGGTGGTCGCTAAGGCGACCACTTCTTCAACGGTGAGCGTTTCCTGAGGAGGAACCATTCCCGCCGAAAAGCCTTTCCTCAAATCGAGGATCACTTGACGCAATTCACTGACTTCTCGAGCGAGTGCCCCGTCCGAGTTGATCGCTTCTTCGACCTCGCGCTTCTCCTTGGCATTCAGCACACCCTCGAGAAAGGGAATGATTTTTTCCTCTATATGTTCGCTTTTCTCTGACATTAACTTATCTCAGACGGTGGTCGAAAGTCGATGGAAAAAATTCCCGATCGCTTCATCAGATTGTCACAATTTTCTTCTTGAGTTTACTGAGGCATCGTTTCAGCCTCGAACAGACAGTGCCTAACGGGAGTTCCAAGATTGAGCAAATCTCCTGATAGGACATTTGACGATAGTATCTCAGGGTGATGATTCTTCGGCAGGCTTCAGGAAGTTCGCTCAGAGCCAGCATCACTTCCCCTTGAGATTCCTCGGAGAGCAAAGCCTCTTCCGGCGTGGCGTCGGGGGACGTCAGATGGTGCCGACTCATGCCTTCCTCTCCTTTCCCCTCTTCGAGCTCCACGTTTTGAGTTTCTTTGGGGCGCTTGATGGCCGAACGCTTGCGAAGATGAGAAATGCAGCGGTTTCTAGCAAGTCTTTCAACAAAAGTGGAAAGTTTAGCCTCGCCGCGAAAGTTAGGGAGCGAGCGCACCAATTCGGCGAAGACTTCCTGAATGCCGTCCTCGACTTCATTCTTGCTGAAGCCCCAACGCTTCCAGCCTACCACGAAACGGATTTGAGGATAGTAAGCACGGTATAGTTCCACCCAAGCCACCTCGTCCCCGTTGAGACATCGCTGCACTAAAGAATGCTCGTCCTCAGTTGTCATGGTCTCACAACTCTATCGCGCTATGGAGAGGGCTCTTCACTTTGGGTGGGTTTAACCCACCCAGGTATCTCTTGGTGGTCTTCAGCTGGAATCTCCGCAAGTCGTGGTCAAAAAAGGGGAGAACCTCGGACTCGAGTGAGGCCTGCCACTACCCCCTGTGTGTTGCTGACCGGATTTGCGCCCAGCTACACTAAGCCGATTTTCCTAGCGGTCCCTGAAGTTCCTTCCGCAGAAACTCTCCGATTGCCGGTCTCGTTGATTTTCAGTCCCGATTCGAAGGATTCGCGTTGAGAAAGGCAAAGGCCCTAGGCAGACGATGGCCGTCGGGGAGCCAACTCCCTAAACGCCTTTCTGGCAAGCGGTCGAGGAGGCTAGAGATATGTTTGGGGAAACGATAGTTCTCGCATACAACATGCAACCCGGAGAGAAACTCCGATACAAGACAGAAGTCCTCTCTGAGCAGAGCGTCCAGGAAGAGGGACAGCCCCCCCAGGGCTTTTCCTCAACTATGGAAATGACCATGCTTCAAGAGGCTAAGGCGGTTAATCCGGATGGCTCCATGGAAGTGGAGGTCACCATCGAGGATGGCAACATCATCAGGGACGGACAGACGACCAAGCTGCCCACGGTGGGTCAAAAGATCACCATTGTTATGAAGAAGAGCGGGGAAATCGTTCGCACCAGCGTCAACTTCCCATTCAGTCAGCCAGCCTTTCCAGATAAGGAATTGAAGCTCAACGATTCCTGGACCGGCAATTCCCAGATGGACATTCCTCTCTACGATGATGAGGGCAATCAGACCGGAACCAAGAAGGCGGATCTCGTCTACAACTACACCCTGTCTGGCTTTGAGCAAGTGAAAGGGTATGAGGTTTCGGTGATCAACGTGAGTTGCCCGGAGACCCGATTTGACTTGCAGGAGAGCATACAGCAGGCGATCACCGCCAATGGAGTGACCCAGTTCAGTCATAAGAGGGGGCGCTTGGTTCGTTCCCAAGTTTCTACCAAAACTGAAATCACCGCTCCAGGAACCACTGTGGGAACCAAGATTAAGGTGGTGGTCGAGCTACAGGACTCCCAAGGTGACGTCCCGCCGAGTCCTGGCTTGGGTTATTCCGACGAGCAGTTCATCATTTCCTAGGAAACGACCAGCCCATATCTTCCTTGAGAACGGCCCTCCTGGGTCGTTTTCATTTGGGTGTCCGTCTCGGTTGGAAACCTTCCGACGAAGGAAGAACATATAGCCATCTTGCATTCGAGGTGATTATGAACATCAGAGTTTTTCGAATATCTGCGGCCGTCCTGGCACTCGCTCTCGGTTTGCTTTGTGGAACGGTAAAAGCCGAGCCCAGCCTCACTTTGGAGCAGGTCATGGCCCATCCAAGTTGGATCGGGCCTTGGCCAAAGGAAGCCAGGTTCAGCCCGAGTGGAAAGACCTTGCTCTATAAGCGGTCCCGCCTCGGTCGGGATTCTCAGGATCGTCCCCTACGGGGAGATGAGGTGGTAGAGTTGGACCGGAGCGGGCGGGAGCTGCAGGTTCATCCCTTTTCGGCTTTACCTGAGTCTGACTCAAGGTGGGGAAGTTCAACGATTTTTCTGTGGGGTGGCGACCTCTTCCTGGAAACGAGCGAGCGTCTGAGATTGACTCAAGGGGGAAGCCGCCTCGCTGGAGTGCGTTGGATTGCCAAGGACCGCTATCTGTTGCAGAGCAACGGGCATCAGATAGACGTCGTGGACGCCGGCACCGGAGCCCGCCGACAATTGGTCGAACTTCTGACCGAAGATCAACCTGACAGTCAGGAAAAGGAATTTGTCCCGGCCCTCCAGGATCGTCTGTTTCCAGTCCTCAAAGAACGGGAGGAGGCCGACAGAAAAGCCAAGCAGGTGTCGGGAGTTCCGGTGATCTATGTGGGTAAGAACCGCACTATCATTGCGGTGGAGCCCAGTTCAGATCTCCGTTACCTCTTGGTGGTCCATACTGAGAAGTCCCAAGAGAAACGCGATCTGATGCCCGGGTACCTCACTCGGACCGGGGACACCGACTCCAAGAAGTTGCGACCTAAGGTCGGAGCCGAAGAGCCGGTGAGTCATCGATTCACCGTTTATGATCTCCAAGATGGTTCGTCCCGGGAGGTCGACCTATCCGGCCTTCCTCGAATGACAGCTGAACGGAAGATCCGCCTGGAGAAAGCGGTTTGGAGCCAGGGTCAAGTTGCCGGGCGATTGGCGGTGCTGCTCCTGAGTCAGGACTTTAAGGATCGCTGGCTTCTGGAGGTTGATCTGCCGGCGGCCAAGGTGACCTTGGTGGATGAGTCTCACGATCCCGCATGGCAAGCCTGGGACATCGATGAGTTTGGCTGGACTTCCGATGGAGACAGTCTTTGGTTTCAGTCCGAGAAGAGCGGTTATGCCCATCTCTATCTTTGGAATGGCAAGCAGGTGCGAGCTTTGACTCAAGGTCCCTATGAGGTGCGGGATATCACCGCTACTTCGGACAATAAGAGTTTTGTTTTCAGGGCCAACAAAGTGCGACCAACCCGATACGATATTTATCGTGTGGATCGCGAGCAGCGTCTTGAAAAGCTGACGGACTTAGGAGGAATGACCGAATTCGCCATGTCCCCCGATGGCAAAGAGCTTCTCTTGATTCACTCCAAGACCGCAGAACCCCCGGAGCTGTACCTTCAGCCAGCTCGCCCTGGAGCGACCCCGAAACGCTTGACTGAAAATGCCAGCCCCGAATTCCGAGCTTTTGATTGGACATTACCAGAATTCTTGGATATTCCCTCGAGCCACCATTCTAGGGGCATTCCGTCCAAACTGTACCTTCCTCCTCAAGGAGTGCAAGCCGGCGCCCCGGCAGTGGTCTTCGTGCACGGAGCCGGCTATCTGCAGAACGCCGATGAAGGCTGGTCCAACTACTTTCGTGAGTTCATGTTCCACACTTTGCTGACCCGAATGGGGGTGATAGTGTTGGACATGGACTATCGGGCATCCATGGGTTATGGACGTGACTGGCGTGCCGCCATCTATCGGCAGATGGGAACTCCGGAGCTCGAAGACCTGAAAGATGGGGTGGCCTACTTGGTTGAGGAGGTTGGAGTAGACCCGAACAGGATTGGAGTCTACGGAGGCTCCTATGGTGGCTTCATGACTCTGATGGCCCTTTTCAAGGAGCCAGATCTCTTCGCTTGCGGGGCCGCCCTTCGTTCGGTGACTGATTGGTCACAGTACCAGCACGAATACACCGGTCGCATCCTGAACAGCCCGAAGTCCGATCCTGAGAGCTTCTTGCGTAGCTCGCCCATAGAATTTGCCGAAGGCCTCTCTAAGCCCTTGCTGATGACTCATGGGATCCTCGACGATAACGTGGTGGCCCAGGACACTATCAGGTTGGCCCAGCGCTTGATCGAGCTCGAGAAAGAGAATTGGGAAATGGCTCTTTATCCCCTCGAGCCGCACGGATTCATCGAGCCGTCAAGTTGGCTGGACCAGTACCGGCGAATTCTCAAGCTCTTCCGTGAGAATTTAGAATTCTAAGAACTGCCAATGCTTTCTCTGAGGAATCAGGGCAAAAAAAAGCCCGGCCAATTTGGGCCGGGTATTATACTCATGCTCATTCACTCATTCATCAGTGGACTAGCCAACCGATAATCTTAAGATACAGCATGAGTTTGGAGGAAAGCTGTGAGATTCGTCCTCACATGTTAAGATTCTGTTACAGCTGACGAAGAATTTTCCACCAAGCAAAAGTTGACACTTAGGATCTGGTCCGGAATAACTTTCTATTTTCGGTTGTCGAGGCGCCGGGGCCACCCACGCAAGCGCGGGTTCCCGGCGTCCCCGTGGGTGTGGCAAGGCGGTTCGAGCGACTAGTATCGAGAATACTTAAGCGAGAACCAACGCTGCCAGGGGGGATGCATCGGCGGCCCAAACCGGGAAGTTATTTCGGACCAGATCCTTACCCTTGCGGATTCCCAACCGCGGCGAAGAAAGTCTCTAAGCGACTCATCACCCTCTCCATCTGACGCACCACTTCACTGTTGCCCGGGTAGCCGAGACGACGATATTCCTGGTCGGTTTTGTGCCAACTCCTCATCACCTCAGTGATGTCCTCGAGCTGTCCCGAGAGATTGCGCTCAAGTTCCCAGGTGGCCAGCACTAGGCGACGGACTTGAAGGCCTTCCAGATTGTTGGGCTGTCCGAAACCGATGCCCTGCTGAGGAAAGCCTCCTACCTGCAGGGAACTCACCAGGCGACGGAGGTCCCGGATATCAATGAGAAGCGCCTCCTGATTGCGATAGAGGTCCAGACCTTCCAAGCTAACTTGGAGCTCGACTTCGGCCAGAGGGGTTTCGAATCGACTGGCTTTAGTTCCAAAACGACCTCGGATGGAGTCGAGTCGTTCGCAGAGGTCTCTGATCTCAGCTAGGATGGCTTCAAGGTCGTTTTTCGCCTGGGTGCTCGGCAGAAGCACCGAAGATGTTTCTGCTCTGCGGCTAGCGGCCTTCAGGTCGGAAACCTGAATGTCCAGTTGGGCGGCATCCGACTCTTCCTCAAGGGCGGCCTGCATGGCGACCAGGGCGCGCTTCAATTGATTCATGTCATCGAGTGCTGTCTCTTCTCCCCAAGTGCTGTTAGGCTCTTGGAGGGAAGAAATCAGGGATTCGGTTTGCTCCAAAGATTGCTCGGTTGCCTGGCCAAGGGTCTGACCCCAAGCCAATCCGGTGGTTAAAAATGTGATAAGGAACGCTGTTAGTGCTCGTCTCATATCTCAGCTTTACCCGAAAATTAGGTTGCGAACACCCGTTCATTTCGATTCGGCTTTCGGGTGCATGAATGACCTTTGCGCGTCATAGAGAAGAACTCCAGGTGAAGCGTTACTTTATCGAAATAGAACAGGTTTTCGCTGGCGTCACTCAGGCCCTACCCAAGGTGGAAGGCAACCCCTGTGGGGAGTGTCGCTCGTGCTGCTCGGTGCGGATGAAGAGTCATCGGGTGTCTCGCTTAGAGTTCGATTTTCTGGCTCATCACATTGGAGACGAGCGCACTTCAGAGTTCCGACGGTATATCGCTCGGGAGAAGACTCAAGACGGAGGCTTCGTCTACGAGAACTGCCCTCTTCTCAATGAGTACGGCTGTTCCGTACATGAGATTCGACCTTACTCCTGCCGCCTGTATGGCCATATCCGCAATGATAAGACCGAGTTGTTGTCAGAATGTGTTTTTCGCGGGTCGGAGCGAGTGGTGCCCAAAGAGCACGAGCGTCACATGTTGCCGGAGCACCCTCGCCTTATCGAACTGGTCACCGAATACAACAGCTATTTTGCTCCGCCCGACCACGAGGTTGAGCAAGTGGAGAACCCCTTGCTCCAGACCGAATTAGACCTGGCGATGCACTACCAGGTGAGCGGTCGCTACGACGAGGCCAGGGTTTTGATCCAGAAAATGATCGCCGAAGAAGGGGAGCGTTTTTTGTTGCTCCAGATGTTAGGAGAGACCAGCGAAGCCCTCAAGGATTATCTGGCCGCAGTTGAGGCCTTTGGCAAGGCCCTGCATTTCACCCCTGAGAACCCTGAGTTGCATTATCGTCTGGGTTGCAATTTGTTCTGGTTGAACCGCTACGATGAAGCTGGTGAGGCTCTGGAAGAAGCCTTGCGCATCGATCCTCAACGAAGCCGATGCTTGGGGTTTCTAGGATTCGTTCGGCAGTTCCAAGGCCTGTTCGACCAGGCTGCAGACTATTATCGGCGGGCTGTAGACACCGAGGATAAGCCTGGCTTGTACCGCTTTCAACTGGGCTACGCCCTGGAGCAACTGGGTCGTCGGGATGAAGCGCAAACTGCTTACGAAAAAGCCCTGGAGTTTGAGCCAACGGAAGCCATGGCTCGAGATGCGCTGGCCCTGCTCAAAGGGCATCCCGCTTCACCTGGTCAGGCGCGAGGATGACGATTATAAGGGTCTGTCGACCCTATCGGCTGGGCTGTTACTAGGGCGTGTTGACATTCGGCGTTCCGAGCTACACGAAGAAGATTTTTGTGCTCCGGTAGTAGAATTTATCGCCTAGTACCGGGCGTACTTAAGAGAAATTTTGCTGCCGGAGCGCGGAAATCCGCGAGTGTAGCGATAGAAGGTTGAATGTCAACACGCCCTAAGCTACTGTGAACCTATGAAGATTGCTCTGTTGTCACCCCGAGGTCCCCTTTACCGCCACCAAGGCGGAATTTTTGGGAAGTCCCTTCGCTATGCCCCGCTTACTTTGGCCACCTTGGCAGCCTTGATCCCTGGAGATTTGGAGGCCGAGGTGGCTGTCTACGACGAAGGGATCGAAGAGTTTCCCGAGGACTTGGAGGCCGACCTGGTGGGCATCAGCGCTATCACCGGCACCGCCCCCAGGAGCTATGAATTGGCCAGGATGTTTCGAGCCCAGGGGAAGACGGTGGTTCTTGGCGGAGTGCATCCTACTCTGTGTCCAGACGAAGCCCAGCAGCACGCTGATGCTGTGGTTACCGGTTATGCCGAAGAAAGTTGGCCCCAGCTCTTGCGGGATTTCGCTAGGGGTGAACTGAGAACCCGGTACCAGCAGTCTCCCAACTTGTCTTTGGCCGGACGCCCCCTGCCTCGACGAGATCTGCTAGGACTGCACCGTTACAGCACCCCTCACACCATCGAGGCCACCCGAGGCTGCATTCATCGCTGCCGGTTTTGTGTGGTTCCCAGCGCCTGGGGCCGCCCGCTGCAGAAACCGGAGTCCGAGGTGATCGCGGAGATCGAGTCTATGGACTGCCGCAGCGTGCTGTTCTTGGATCTGAACCTCATTGCCGATGTGGCTTATGCCAAGAGTCTGTTTCGAGAAATGGCCCATCTGAACATCACCTGGGCTGGTCTAGCTACGGTGCAGATAGCTTGGGATGACGAGCTGCTGGATCTAGCTCGAAAAAGCGGCTGCCGAGGCCTGCTGGTGGGTTTCGAGACCGTCAGCCCTGAAGGCTTGTCTGAATCCAAAAAGAGCTTCAATCTTCACCGGACATACGGCGAGGTGATCGCCAAGCTTCACGACGCCGGGATTGCCATTATGGGCACCTTCGTTTTCGGCTTCGAGCCTGACACGCTGGATGTTTTTCAGCAAGTGGCCGAGTTTGCCGTGGAGCACCGCATCGATCTTCCGCGCTACGCCATCTTGACTCCCTTTCCCGGCACCCCTCTATTTCGGCAAATGGAGCGAGAGGGTCGAATCCTCACCCGAGACTGGAGCCTCTACGACGGTCAACACACCGTCTTCCAGCCCAAGGGTATGAGCCCGGAGCAGCTCTACAGCGGCTTGGAGCAGGCCTGGAAAACTACCTATAGTTGGGGCAACATCGCCCGTAGGCTCAAAGGCAGTCGACGCATGTTGCTCAAAGCTCTGGCCGCCAATGTGGGTTACCGATTCTACGGCCAAAATCTGCATAAGTTCTATACCTGTGGAGGCCGGACCTTGGTAGCGTCTTGAGTTCGGTCCTTGGTCTTCAAGGTGCCGATTCCCCTTTCGGAAAGGTTTCTTTACTCTTTAGGAACCAGAGAATGGGAGCAAGGGCGATTGGGGGTCCTTTGGGGCGAATTCTTTGTGATGGCGAGTTGGACCCATTGAGAGAGTGCCGCAAGAAATTGAGATCTTGGGGTTGAAATGACGTTTGACCCAGATGGCCGACTGAGATCAGGGCTAATCAACAAGTTCTCGAGAACTCTAAAAACTCGCAGTGAAGGTGAAGACGTATTGGGTGATGGCCGGCATGTCTCGACCGAAAAGGCTGCGGCGAACTCCCAACCCCATAAAGGAGTCCTCGTCGAAAAGGATCAGGCCACCAACGGTGACATCGAAGACCGTACCCGGTGGGCTGCCTTCCCTCACTTCGTGCAAGAGATGGCATTCCACCAGAGGTTTCAGGGTTGGAGTGATGTGGTAGCCCGCAGCCAAGTTGACCTCTGCCACGTTGCGAACGTCGATGGGGCTGCCCCGGCCCAGGGCCGTGGCCAATCCCAGCTCTGCACTCACCGTAAAGCGATCGAGCTCCCAGGTGCTGACAAGGCTTTGATCCCAACTTAACATTCCCTGGTCAGGTCCGATCAGGGGTCCGAGTTCCGCGTTGCCCATGGGAAGGGAAAAGCCTGACAGATAGGCCAGGTTGTGCCCTTCGCCTTCATGAAATCGCCAACGCACCCCGAGCTGTCCATCTGCCCAGCCTTTACCCTTGAAGCCTGAGACCACCGAAGTGGTGGCCCCGCCTGCAGTGACGATCAGGTCCAGATCGTCGTGAACTCCAAACAGAAATTGCAACTGCAACCGAAAGTCGTCGAAGCCGTCGGGCCCGGTCTCCCAGCCACCCCTGGGGCCAAAGCTCTGACGAGACTTGGTCCAGGTATAGATAGGGACAAATTCGGTGACCCCGAGGCCCAGCGGTTCGGCGTCGTTCGTGAAGAGATTGGCAGGCTGCAATTCGAAGCCGACCTCTTCTTTGTCTTCCTCGCAGTTTCCGGAAACGGGCATCAAGACAAAGCACAAGAGCAAAGCTAGAGCGAGATTTTTCATGATCTTAATCCTTTAAGTTGCAAGTTCGAAGGTTTTGATGTCCCCGGGGAACGGAACTCACCTGTCTATGGGAGCCGTGCCTCGTAGGTGAATTCTAAACCGTCAGCAGGGCGGTGGCGATGGAGAAATAGATGATCACTCCAAGGGCGTCGGCTATGGAGGTGATCAGGGGAGCGCTGGCCGTGGCCGGGTCGAACTTCAACCTGCTGAGGAGAAACGGCATGGACATCCCAACCATGCTGCCAATGATGACCACCACAAACATGGTGATGGCTACCACCAGTCCTATTTCGGGACCGCCGCGAAGAATCCCAATGGAGGACACGGCTAAAGCCATGGTGAGGCCGAGCAGGGTCGCCACGCCAAGCTCTCGCCCTAGCATCCGGCCCCAGTCAGCCATACGCACATCGCCGGTGGCCAAAGCCCGAACCATGAGAGTGGCCGACTGCGAACCCGCGTTCCCACCCGAATCCACCAGCAGAGGCAAAAAGAACACCAGGGCTACATTGGCCGCTATGGTGTCTTCAAAGTAAGCAATGCCTGCACCCGAAAAGATGTTGGCAAACACTAACAACACCAGCCAGACCACTCGACGCCGATAGAGCAAAGACATGGCCGCGGTTCTAAGGCTTCCTTCGATGTCTCCGATGGTGGCCACTTTATGGAAGTCTTCGGTGGCCTCTTGCTCAAGGATGTCGAAGGCATCGTCGTAGGTGACGATCCCCACCATGCGCTCCTGATGGTCGAGTACCGGCACCACGAACACGTCGTAATGAGCGATGATGTGGACCACCTTCTCCTGATCGTCGTCCACTGAGACGAACTTGGGATGGGGATTCATGATCTGCTGTACCGGGGTGCTGGGATCGGTCAGAATCAGGTCTTCCAAATCCACCACCCCCAGCAGTTTGCGGTCGCCATCCAGGACATAGGAGCGATAGATGGTCTCTTTGTCCAGCGCCACCTTCCTCAGGATGTCCAAGGCCTCACCCGCGGTGACCTCAGGCGGCAACACCGCATAGTCCGAGGTCATGGCGGCTCCGGCGGTCTCTTCCCGGTAGGAGGCCATGCGGCGGATATCTTCGCGTTCGGCTCTAGAGAGGGCCGGCAACAGGGTTTTCTGTCGCTCGGGCTCTAAGCGATTGAATAGGTCGGCTCGATCATCGGCCTCCATTTCGGAGACCAGCTCGGCCAACCGCTGCCCGTCGAGTTGCTCCAGCAAACGGGCCTCGTCTTCGGGCTCTAGGTACCCAAAAAGTCGGGCTTGCTCTGCCAGAGGCAGGCTATCCAGGATCTTGAGACATTCGTCGGTATCTAGTTCTCGGCAGCGCAGAGCCAGGTCGGCGGGGTGCTCGAGGACCGAGCCAAAGGTGCTAGTAGTGAAATCGATGTTCTGCATGAGAAACCTCCAAGCGGACGCTCCGCTTTGGGACGTTTCAGGTTTAGGGCCTTGCTCGATTGGATTTAGAGCGCAGAACTCAGAAGAGACGTCGAACGGAGCGACAAAGTATGGGCCGGCATCGAGGCGGCCAAATATGGAGACGGACTAGGGTCATCCATAGCTGTAGGGGCGCTCCTTTCGAGTGAGGTGAGTCGAGATAAGTCTCGGCCGTGGTAGAGTTTAGCAATCAGCTTTATGCCTGTCAAACCCTTTTTTAAGTCAAATATTTCGTAAAAGGAAAAAACGAATCAAAGCGGCTTCGGGGTCCCAAGAAATGGCCATCCCGTAATTATTTGGAAACATGTCTAAGGATCGTCTCCTTTAGCATTAATGGTACATGGATAGCGTTAGCATGATTTTTCGCGCCGATGTCGTATTGACCAATTGTGACCAGTTTCGACGAACTAGGAGAGCTCCTTCGGCAGGCTCTAGGAAGAATCGAGGTTCTCGAATCGGAGAA
>JBJHCR010000167.1:0-14021 GCA_050486105.1 Vulcanimicrobiota bacterium | reverse complement strand
GCTCCGGAGTGAACAATCTCCTCACCATCCCTGGTGCCATCTTTGAGGCGGCGACTTCCGGATTCGGTTCGGCCCCCTTTCTCTCGGGAGTGGTGGGGATCGTGACGGTGGTTTTGCTGGTGGCTTGGACTTTCGTTCCCGGCAGACTCAAGACCGTCCCCCCTCCCTTAGTGGCCGTCATGGGGGCCATCGTGCTGGCCTATGTGGGCGGCTTCGAGATCGCCTACGTCTCGGTGCCAGAAAATTTGGCCGCAGAATTCCATTTGGTATCCTGGAGTCAGTTCGCCGCCCTCAACGATTCGTCGGTCTGGGGCTCGATTTTGGGTCTAACCTTCATTGCCACAGCCCAAACCTTGCTCACCGCCACCGCTGTCGATCGCCTGCACGACTACCAGAACACCGACTACAACCGGGAAGTGGTAGCCCAGGGCGCCGGAAACATAGTTTCAGGTTTCTTGGGGGCCCTCCCCTTATGCGGGGTGATCGTGCGCAGCGCCGCCAATGTGCAGTCCGGAGCAACCAATCGATGGGCCAATTTTATGCACGGGGTTTGGCTGGCCGCTTTCATTCTTTTTTTCTCCGCCTTCCTGGCCTTGATTCCCATCCCGACCCTAGCGGCCGTGCTGGTCTACACCGGGCTTCGACTGGTGCGCTTCGAGGCCATAAAGGACCTCAAGAAGTTTGGGAACTGGGAATTGGTGATCTACGTGGTTACCGTGGGAACAATCGTGGTTTTCGACTTGCTCACCGGGATATTGGTGGGCTTTGCTCTCTCGGCCGTGCGCCTTCTCTACACACTAACTCACTGCGACATTGTGGTTACTCAAGATGACCAAAACGGACCGATCACCGTTTGCCTACGGGGTAGCGCCACTTTTTTCACCTTGCCTAGTCTGGCTCGGCGCCTCGAGAGTTTGCCTAAAGGCACCGAGATCGAAGTTCTGGTCGAGCACCTGAACTACATCGACCACGCCTGTTTGGAGCAGATTTTGGCCTGGGAGGAAGAGTACATCGCCCAAGGTGGACGGATATCTATCGCCTGGAATCATTTGATGGGACGTTTCAATGCTTCGCCGAATATGACCGGAGTCCAGATGGCCTCGGTTGGCATCAATGCTCCGATGACGGTTGAGTCGCTCACCCCAAAAATTCTCACCTCCCCGGCCCAACAGCATCTCGCTCCCGAGGGTCATTCGGTTCGAGTTTTGGTGAGAACGGACTTGAGCACCGGCTCCCTCAAAGATAAGGCCATCTGGGAGTTGGCCGCCGTCTTGCCTCCAAATGCTCTCATCGTTTGGGTCCAACGAGGCGACGAAGTGCTGATTCCCAAGGGGAAGAAAGTTCTCCAAGAGGGTGACATCGTGACTCTCATTGGCGAGAAACAGGACATCGAACTTTTGCAAACGACCTATTGCGATGCTCTACTTAGTAAGAAAAACAGCTGAATAGGCCTCGTCTTGATCGTATTGTATCCCGATCGCTCCATCTTCGGATTAGAGTTTCTTGAGTAGGGAATTCAACCGCTCTCGATGTCCTGAAGTGAGCTTTCGATCCTGGTAGAGAGTTTCTTCATAGATCTGGGCGAGCTCCAGCAATTCCGATCTGTCCATACGTTGGGCCCACCGTCTCACCGTCTCCCCCTGGCGTCTCGCGGAGGTGCGAGCTTCAGCTTTCTCTAGATAGGGGGCTAATTCTGAGCCCAGGCGCCGGTGGCGCCTAGTTCGCCGTCCTAAGCCCCACAAAGTGGAAGCCACGAACATTATGGCGGCGGCGACAGCGGTTGCTCGAAACAGTTGAGGGATGTGGGTTTTGACACCCTCGGGAAGGTTCAGGTACTCCAACAGAGTTTCCAGGAGCCACTTCTCTGTGGGAGGATCCGAGAGTTCCGGGGTGGCGTTCTCTCCAGGTACCGGGTCGAAGATCATCCACCCGAAGGAAGGGATATACAGTTCGGCCCAGGCGTGGGCGTCCCTTGAGCGGACCTCATAGAATCCGGTCAGGGGATTGTAGGTGCCTGGGAGGTAGCCGGTCACATACCTCGCCGGTATCCCTACTGTGCGCGCCATAATGCACAGGGCTGAGGCGAACTGCTCACAGTAACCGTCTTTGGCCTCGAAGAGAAAATGGTCTACGGCGTCCACGTTCTCAGGGTAGAAGTCGACATCCAGATTGTAATTGTAGTTCTGCTGTAGGTAGGTGCACAGAACGGTGGCTTGCTCCCAGGGGTAGGTTCGTTCTCCGATGAGCGATTCGGAAAGCTCCCTAACTCGAGCGGGAAGATCTTCGGGGAGTTGGAGATACGGCTCCAAGAACTCCCATTCGGGGGCTTCGGCTCGAATGGGGCGCAAGGTCTTGAATCGGGATACAGGGATGTCTGGAACCTGATTGAGGACAGAGTAGACCAGGCCTTCTTCAAGGTAGGATGGAGAAACCAGGACCGCCGGGGAATTCACCAGGGTTCTGAGGCCCTCGTTCGCTGGAAAGCTGTCTATCACGTAGAGATCCGTGGATGGGTAGTACAAGGTTCTCGGGCTTGGAGGAGTGATAACGATGTTGGGGAGATCGGTTTCGCAGTAATAGATGGTGAGTCGACTTTGGATTCCACCGTAGGATTCATACCGGAAAGGAGGGTCGAGAATGGTCTGTTTGCGAGGGTTCTCAAAATTAGAGCGCCAACCAAAGCCGGTGTATTCCGTGAAGGTGACAGCCCGATGATACTGCCAGTCGGAAGTCCGCACTTTCATCATGATGCGGTCACTGAGTCTGCCTCGGGCATTGAGATTGACTTGAGAGTCGAACCCAAAATAGGAATCACCGTCGAACCGTTGGGGAGTACCTCCAAGGTCCTGCTTCTGGGCCTGCAGGTCCTGGTTGGCGATCTGGCCATCGGAGATTTGAGCCAGCCGAAATTGCAGGTCCCAACTCACCGGCAAAGTCCTGAGAGCCAGTCCGCGGTAGCGAGGCATGAAGACAAAGATGAGGCAGGCGCCCAGCAGAACAACGGTCATTCGGACCAGAACCGTACGGCCAAGCCACCGGCCGTCCAGCGCGGGCTCGGACAAGCCTACTCGGCCGGTGTCGCTGGGCTTGTCCAGGTGAAAGCCGGGAACTCGATTGTCAGACCAGTAGTCCAGGGCTCCAACCAGCAGCAGCAGCAAGCAATAGCCTAGGAGAAAAAGCCCAAAACTTGAGGCGAAGGTCAGTACTCCAGCGATGGCCATCAAGATCAGCGAGACTAACACCGAGTAGCGGAGGTCCTTCTTGCCGGGGAGATCGAAGCAGTGCAAAACTTGAAGCCAAATCAGCAAGTCGGCTAGCGGGAGTCGGGGATCTGTCAACGAGGCCATTAGGCGGCCGAAAAACCACAGAAGTAGGGCCACCATGGCCAAGGAGAGAAAAATCTTCAGGCCGATATTTGAAGAGTTGCGTCGGTGGTAGGACAGCAAGGACGCGGCCGGAGTGAGAAGCACCGCCCAGGGCCAGTATTCCGGCCACTCCATCTGATGAAGGGTGAGTAGCACGGAATAGGTGACCAAGATCACCACCGCAAACCGATAGATCCGGCTTCCCTCGGGGGGGGTGCGATGCTTCTCAAGGAAGGCCGCCCAGCGTTTGAAGGGATTCATGCCAAGTCTTCCTCGTCGAGCCGAAGGAGCAAAGTCTTGGATGGCTTCTCAGTCAGAACAACCGTAGAGGGAAGGAGCATCACTCTTTGAGGGCACCAGCGAGGTGTGGGAGCTATGGCTTGACCAGTGGAGTGGAAACTCAAGCAAAGGGCCTTCGCTGCCTGACCCCGGCGGTTGGCCTGCAAGTAGCGTTCTGCCTGTTCTGCCCAGTCCGGGCCGCTGAGTAGGCTTTGCTGCACTCGGGCCAAGGCTCGAAACTGTGGTTCCCATGCTTTGTGGGTACTCCAATCGCTCTCGGAACCCAGCAGTACCAGCACACTGGGAACTCCATATCGGTGGCTTTGCCAAAGAAGGGAGGCGCAGAGCGAAACCGCCCTTTCGAAGAGCAATTCTGCTAAAGCCGTGTCCGAAGTCCCCAAATCTTCTTGACTACTATCGAATAGCAGGGTGAAGCTCTCTCGAGCTGGTGGAAAGTGTTCACGAACGTAAAGGCGGGAATCGGTGCTTCGAGCGCTGAGCTTCCAGTGCAGAGTGCGAAGATCGTCTCCCGGGCGATATTCCCTGATGGACCGTAGACTGCGACTCTGACCGCTTCCCAAAGGTTTCATAGTGGCCATTTCGGTGAACCCTATCCGACGGTTGAGGCTCGAAAGTTCCCGAGCAGGTCGAAGCTCGGGATAGATCAAGAAGCTCGGGCTGTCCCCCTCGCTTCTCCAGACCGTGAACAGGCCGAAGGGGGCGCCACTGACCAGCCTTGGGCCTGAAAGACGATGCTCTCCACGCTTATTTGGGGTGAGCACCCAGTTGACTCGGGCCGTTTGTCCAGGGTCAAGGGTCGGTATGACCCAGGTGAAGTCGTGTTGGTCTGTGGCCCAACTTTGCCCGGGTTGGACCACCCTGATCTCTCGCAGCGTTCGAGCACCCGAGTTGGTGAGCCTCAAGCTCACGGTGAGGGGGCGACCTCGGACCGCAGTTCCGACCACCTCCCGTTCAAATTTCAGGCTCTTCAGGCTAGCTCGAGGGCCGAATAGCGAGACGAAAAGCAGTCCGAGCAGAAATGCGCTCAACACGAACAGCCATCCGCTCTGGGTATTCGAAGCGATGGCAAAGTAGAAGGCTGCCAAGAATAGCAACGCCGCCTCTTTCCCCAGGGACAAGAAACGGATTCGTTCGGGTTTTCTGGTCAAGCTTGCGATATTTTCGATGATAGGCTAGAGGGCAAAGATGTTCAAGAGGTTCGACTGTCGGGGATTCCGTCAGATTCAGATCGCCGAGTTGTCGGGTACAACTAAGGGGGACCAGGAATCTCCGACCTCACTGGCAAACCCCACCTTCCAAATCTCACCGCCGTGAGCAAGTGCTGGCTGGCGACCGGGAGACCGTCGATGGGAAAGGAGTTGCCTTGGATCGTCCCGTAGGGCCTCAGGATTCTCTGGGTGCATTAAGTTCGACTGACGATGTCGGTTATCATTACCGCTTAGGTAACCAGCATCTTTATGAGAATCGGCTCGATGCTGCCATCCGAGAGTATCAGAGAGTCCTCCTTCTCAACCCCCAGCACGTTCAGGCCCATTTCGAGTTGGGTACGGCCTATTTTCGTCAAGGAAACCTCGACATGGCGGTGCGAGCCTGGCAGGAGGTGTGCGCACTGGTTCCCAACTTTGTGCGAGCCCACTACAACCTGGGCCTAGCCTATGAACGCCTGGGTAAGCGGGAAAAGGCCATCACCTCCCTACAAGTCGCGCTCAAGATCGTCCAGCACCAGAACGATTCTACGGGTGAACGGCGGATCCAGCAGGAACTGGAAAGACTCCAGGGCACGGAAGACTTCTTGCGCCAAGTTCAAGCTGACCCGGCCAACATCGAGGCTAGGTTTCAGCTTGGACTGGTCTATTTTCGCCAAGGTAAGACCGAGCAAGCCATAGAGGAATTCGAGAAGACCGTAGAGTTGGATCCCGACCACATCGAGGGCCTCTTCCAATTGGGACAATGTCTTTGGAAGTTGGGTCACGGAGACCGCTCCATCGAACAGTACCGGAGAGTCCTGGAACTCAACCCCGATCATCATAGGGCCCATTACAACCTGGGCTTGGCTCTGTCGGCAGACGATCAGGTGGAGGACGCTATCCATCATTTTCAATCGGCCATACGATTGGAACCTCAGGACTCTTACTATCATTACAGTTTAGGTCGGGCTTTTGCCCGCATCGGGGACTATGAAGCTTGCATCGCCGAATACCAAGAGGCGATCCGTCTCGACCCCAACGACCCTTACACCCACAACAATCTCGGGCTGGCCTACTTCCACTTGGAGCAGTACGATCTGGCGGTCCAAGAATTTCTCATGGCTGTCGACTTGGACCCCAACGACACTCAGGTTCATTTCAATCTCGGTCGAGTCTACAGTGTTCGAGGCCGGCTGACAGCGGCCCGAAGGCAATTTCAGACGGCCATCACTCTGGACCCCAACTCTCCCCAGGTCCATTTCGAGATGGGCAACGTCTACATTCGACTCGGAGCTTTTGACGAGGCCATCTCGGAGTATCAGCGGGCTATTGAGCTGTCTCCGGAGATGTCCGAAGCCCACTATCGCTTGGGCTTGAGCTATGTGCAGTTGGGTCGGATCGACCTGGCCATCAAGCGGTATCAGAAAGCTCTCTCCCTCGACCCTGAGAACGCCGATTTCTACACCGCCATTGGGCGCGCCTATGCTGAACTCGACAAATTGGATCTGGCCGTGTCCCACTACAAGAAGGCCCTTTCCTTGTCGCCCCAGAGAAGCCAACTCTGGTACTGGATGGGTAGCGCTCAGGCCGGCATGAACCGCATCGAAGAGGCCGCCGACTCTTTTGAAAGGTCCCTTGAAATCAATCCTCTCAATGCTCATGTGCGCTACGCCCTGGGGCGAGTGTATTCCGACCTGGAATTGCACGACCGGGCTGCAGAGGAGTTCCGCAGAGCGACCGAACTCAATCCGAACCATCCCGACTACTATTTTGGCCTGGGTGAGATCTATGAGGACCTCGGCCTGGATGAGCCTGCCCTGGCAAGCTTTGAGCGGGCATTGGAATTGTATCCTCAGTGGGCTGAAGCGAATTCTAAGGCCGGGTTGGCTGCCCGGAGATTGGGCTATGACGAGAGGGCCCTGGGCTTTTTTCGGCAAGCGACCACCTTCGAACCCAAATGTGCCCACTATGCCTACGAGGCCGCTCAGGTGGAGCGAGACCTCGGCAACCTTAGAAAGGCACTCTCTCACCTGCGCACCGCCTCGGGTCTAGAGCCGAGCAAGCTTGAGTATCTGCTAGACATGGCCGAAGTCTTGCGGGAATTGGGTGAATTGGAAGAGGCCATAGAAGTCTACCAGGATGCGGTGCAGTTGGACCCCAGACAGGCCGAATTGAATTTTGAGTTGGGATATACTCTCTTTTTAGCCGAGCGCTGGGAAGAAGCACGGCAGAGCTTCGGAGCATGCTTCGGTATTGACCCTGGTCACTGCGATGCTCTGTTCTACCTTGGACGAACTCTAATGGAGTTGGGCGATGATCGAGGCGCTGAGGAATATTTCCGTCAGGCTGCCACCATCGAAACCGGACGCTGGGACATCTGTGGTTATCTTGGTCGGGTGCTCTATCGCAGACGCCTTTACACCGAAGCTGCCGATAATCTCAAGGCGGCCTTGCAACTGGAGGCCCCATTAGCCGAGCGTCCCAGTCTGTTCTATTTTCTCGGTTGCTCCTTGCAATCCCTGAATTATGTTCGCCCCGCCCTTGAGGCCCTCAGGAATGCAGAAGATTTTGGCTCAGAGGAGCGAGACATCGCTTTTCGTCGAGCACTTCTGCTCATTGAGAGCAAGCGTTGGGAAGAGGCCGAGCAAGAGTTGACCATCGCTGCGGTTCATTACCGGGATGAAGCCGAATTGCGCTACCAAATGGGTCGACTGTATCTGCTTCAGGGCAAAGTGGAAATGGCCTATCAGGAAACCCTGGAGGCCTCCAGGCTGAATCCGGACCGCCTGGCGATTCGACTCCAAAAAGCGTTGTGCTCAGCTAAGGTCCTAGAGATCGAAGAGGCCATCGCAGAGTTTCGGGGGATTCTGGATGACTACCCAGATCTGACTCGAGCCAGGGTTGAACTGGGCCACCTTTACGAAAAGAACGCGCAGATCGATTTGGCTATCGAGGAATTCCAGAAAGCCCTTGAGCTTGAACCTCAAAGCGTGGAACTTCAGTTGGCTCTAGGTGAGGCCTATGCTGAGCGAGGAGATCACGAACTGGCCATCAAGGCCGTCGAAAAAGCGGCTCGGCTCAAGCCGGGTCCAGAAACCGCTGCTCTGTTGGGAGACGCTTTCTTTGGCAATAATCGTCTGGAAGAAGCTGAGAGCCAGTATCGCAAAGCCTTGGCCATCTCTTCGGACAACGCCAGAGCTCAAGCTGGGCTCGGTTCTGTGTTGATGCGTCGAGGTCGCTTTGAGGATGCTCTATCTTGCTTTCGGACGGCCACCCAACTGTCCCCCGATTGGGCCAAGCCTTACGCCAACTTGGGTATGGTTTTTATGCAACTTGGCCAATGGGATGAAGCGGCCCGGGCCTACACTGAAGCCAGCGAGCTGGAACCCAAGAATCCGGATCATCCAGCCAAACTGGGGCTGGTCGCCTTCCGATTGGGAGATTTCACCAAAGCCATCGAGGTCTTGAGTCGCTCGACCACCATCGATCCCGAGCAGGCGGATGTCCAAGGTCATTTGGGGATCGCTTACGCCGCTGCCGGCCGACTCGACGATGCCATTGCGGCCTACCAGCGCTCAATCAAGCTCAACCCCCTGGACCCGAAGACCCACTACAACCTCGGGGTGGCCTATTCCAAGAAGAGACAGTGGGACCAGGTGATCGAGTCCTACCGTCGTTGTTTGGATCTCGACCCTGACGACCTCAATGCGCGGTACAATCTAGCTTTGATCTATGATCGCATGCGTATGTCTGAGGAAGCCAGCGAGCAGCTCAAGGCCGGTTACCAGGTCGCTCATAAGAAGAGGGCAACGGCCTTTTATCAGAAATTCATCAAAGAGATGGAACGGCTCGGGGTACCAGTCCCCGGAGGAGAGGTGAACTAGGATGCAAGTCCTGCGAGAGGTTTTACGTGTGCCGGTTAGCCCGGATAAGGAGAGGGAGCTGTGGGAAAAACTGCAGGATTTCTACACTCCTCTGGTCAGCGATATTCCGGCCGAAGTGCGAAAGTTGCTCAATCTCGAGAACGGCCAGCACCGCCATGGTGGTGAGTTGTATCGGAGTAAGGACGACCAGCTTTTTTTCTACTGGATCTCAGAAGAGCGCGATTCCATCGAAGCTGGAGTGATCTACACCGAAGAGGCTCCGGTGGACGCTTTCGAGGAGTTTCGCTCGTCTTTGGCTACGGTTCTTGACTCCTGGCGTTGGACCCCGCTGTCGGTCTTGAGTCGTCGATTCCGGCTGGTGGCTGAAGAGTCGGTTCCCTTCCCTTTGGCGACCAGCCAACTCGAAGCAGCCAAGGTCTTGACCGAGGCCGGGTGTCGAGAACTACTTCACACGGTGGCCCGCCGCTCAGGTTTGATTCTCAGCACTTTTGCCGGGCCTCGTGAGGAGCAGTTTAAGAAGCACGCAGATTCCCTCGTCGAGCACGGTTTGGTGCAGCGAGAATTCGAAGTGTTCGATCGGGACACCAATCGTGAACTGGCCCGCTTTCCTAGTTTCGAGGCTTTGCAGGATGCCGCCGACCGAGGCTTCCGCAGTCCGTTCTCCAATCGCTTGATCTCCGAAGAGCGGGTCGACCAGTTGCTGCGACCTACTCCGCTTGGAAAACAGTTGGCCCATCGAAACCTCTGGTTGGCCTTGTCTCTGGCCGAAGCCTTGTCACATCACGGAGTTTCCGAGAAGAGCCTTCGCTGGACCATCGAAAGAGATTACGAGACGGTGGACCTTTTTGCCATCTATGAGGGCTCGGTCTTCATGTTTGAAGTTCAAGAGGATCACGTAAGTTCTGAAAAAGCCTTCAGGTTTGTTTCCAGGGCGCGGTACTTCGAGCCCGACGCAGCTTTTCTGGTTTCTCCAGAAGGCAAGAGTCCCGAGGCTCAATTGGTGATCTCCCGCAGTGCCACCGAGGTTCCCCTAGCTTTGATCTCGGACCTGGGGGCTCTAGGAGAAAAGATTTCGGAAGTCCTCAAAGACACCTCACGGCGGACTGTTCAGGAGATCTTGGAACGTTTTGAGGGCATGGTCAGTATCGATTACGGTGCTGTGGTGGGAGAGCATCTCCTGGGGCCGGAACCCGAAGACTACCAAGAGGACACTCTCAGCGCCTTGACCGATCTCGACCTAGACCTCGATATCGATCTCGAAGGGATGGGCACCACGGAGGAAGATGATCTCAGTTTGGACCTCGGTGAGGCCACCGGAGACGCGGACCTTGACGTCCCCTCGCTTTCTGGAATGGACGTTCCTTTGGACGAGTTCACCAGCGGTTTGGACGACCTGGACTTGCCGGACACTAGCCCTTCCAGGGGAAGTTCCAGCAGCAGTGGAGATCTCGATTTGGACTTGGATTTAGATCTCGATTTGGATCTCGATCTGGACCTAGGTGACTTGGGCGATCTGAGTTCGTTAGATCTCGACTCAGGGACCTCTGAGCCTGAACCTGAACCTGAACCGGAACTCGAAGCTTCCATTGAGGAAGTCCCTTCTCCGGAACCCGTGCCGTCGGTCCAGGAGATAGCCGAAGCTCCTAATGATTCCCTGGATGCCCTCGAACAGGTTGAAGAATTCACCGAATTCGCCGAATTTGAGCCGTCTTTGGAAACAGAGTTCGAGCCCTCCGTGGAGCCCGTGATCGAGCCCAAGGTCAGCTTTCAGGCTGATACGGAACTCGGGGAGGAGCTCGAGCCAGCTATCGACACTGGTATTTCGGAGATGTTGCCCGAGGTGGAGAGCTTGGTGGAACAGCCTTCAGCCAGTCGCGCACTCTCTGCTTTGGCCGGGGACCTCAGGGGAGTCCTTGAGGGTGGCTTGGATGCTGAGGCTGTAGAGACCTTGGAAGGGGCCCTAAAAGAGACCGCCAGAGAGCTTGGAGGGGAGCGAACCTTAGGCCTGGTTACCAGGGAAGGCCTGAGCTATTTGCAAACGGGCCTGACCAATGACACCTATCAACGAGCCGCTGGAGTGGGTCGCCCACTATTTGAGGTTTTTCATCGAAGCATGCTGGAGGCCGATCTCGGTGCCCTTGAGATGTTGGAACTCAGAATGGCGAGCAACGATCTGTCGGTCTTCGCTCTGCCTGAAGGTCTAGATTTGGTGGTCTTGTCTCCAAGTCAGGGAGCTTACGATGGCGCTGACGGCACGGATTTGCCCGGAGAAACGGTCCTTAGAGAAGCGATCATGAAGAAGGTGATGGAAGAGCTTTCTGAAGTCGAAGGGGTGCTAGGTAATGTGGTGACCTCCATTGATGGTTTGCCCATCGATATGCAGCTCTCGGAAGAGATCAACCCCGAGATTGTGGGAGTGATCCTCAGTCAGGCTATCGGGGATTGTCAGCCGGAACTCGAGTTCTTGGCTCTCGATTCGGCTCATCAGTACCTCTTATCGACTCCAGACCGGACCTACAGTTTGATTCCCATCAATGGAGAGGCCTATCTGATCACCTTCTTGCAGCGAAGTGTCGCCCAAGAAGTTTGGCAGAAGCGCCTAGTGGCGGCGAGCGCCATGCTGGCCTCGGTATTTCAATAGGTGTTGGGTCAGGCGAAGGCTTGAGAGAAACATTTCGCGTCACGGTGAAACCGAGGAGCGAGCAGGTAAAGACAGGGAGCAGAAATAGATGGATGATGTTTTAGAGGATCTCAACCGCACCCCAGGAGTGGAAGCCTCGTTGATAGTGGGTAAAGATGGTCTCCTCATTACCTCTATGGGGGAGGCTAACCCTGATCCCGACTTTCTTGGAGCCGAGACTGCAGAGCTCTTGCAGGTGGCCGAGGCTGGTCTTCGGGACAAGTTTGAAAAGGGTGAGCTCAGCATGATGAGCTTGGAGGCTCAGGACGGTAACATTTTCATGAAAAGTATCAATGAGGTGACCTATCTCTTGGTACTGACCAATCAGGATGTGACCTTGGGCATGATCCGCTACGGGATCGACAAAGCCAGCAAAGCTCTCAAAGACCAGCTCTAGAGATCTGGCCAGGAATCCCAGTGAGGGATCCGAACCGACCCTGGGTGAAGAGATTGACCCAGTTGGTGAAGAGCGCAGGTTGAGCCTCCAAGATCCGGCCTAAGGATCTGGAGCAGGTTCTGCTTCACCTCAAACTTCCTGAAATCCACGACCCCAGGGTGGTGGTCGGCTGCGGCATTCCAGACGATGCTGTCGTAGTCCGCACGCCGAACGGGCAACTGTTGGTGCAGACCGTCGATTTTTTCACCCCACTCACTGACGACCCATATTTGTTTGGCCAGATCGCCGCTGCCAACTCTTTGTCTGACGTCTACGCCATGGGGGGACAGCCCCTGAGCGCCATGAACATCTGCTGCTTTCCTCTTCAAGAATTAGGTGGCGAGATGTTGGGAGCGATCCTCCAGGGCGGAGCCGAGCGGATCGCCGCCGCCGGGGCTGTCCTTGCCGGAGGGCATACCGTGGACGATGCCGAGCCCAAATATGGGCTGGCCGTCACCGGTTTGGTGGAGGAGAGTTCCTTGACCATCAAGGGTGGGGGAAGGCCAGGGGATCGACTGCTGCTCAGTAAGCCCATCGGGACGGGTGTCTTGACGACCGCCGTAAAGCGTGGTCGAGTCACCGAGAAAGAGATCCGTCAAGCCTTTGCTGGAATGACCACCCTCAATGACCTGGCTGCCGACCAAGCTCGGCAGGCGGGAGTCCGCCATGTCACTGATATCACCGGCTACGGGTTGTTGGGTCACGCTTGGGAGATGGTTCGCCACGAAGAGGTTTGCTGGACTGTGCAGGCCGGACGGATTCCTCTCTACCAGGGGGCGCTCGAGTACGCTCAGGAAGATCTTTTTCCCGGCGGTTCGAGGGCCAACCGAGAGTGGTTGGAAGAAACTGGAGCTCTGCATTGGGACTCGGGGGTTTCCGAGACCCACAGAGGACTCTTGACTGATGCCCAAACCTCTGGAGGTCTGCTCATAGTTTGGCCGGCAGGATTGGAGAGTCCGGCAGAACTGACCGAGATCGGCTGGGTAGAAGAACGCGGGAAGCAGGCAAAGCCCATCCGGGTGCTTCCCTGAGGCAACTTGACAGGGACCGCTTCTTTCTTGCAGAAAGGTGGGCCGGTGCTCTGTCAGTCGGTTCGAGATCTCCCCAGTCTAGGTGCGCTCCTCGAGCAGCCAGAGTATCTCCAATTGGCAAAAAGACACGGCTTGGTTCTGCTCAAGTCTTGCCTGCAAGAGATTTTGGACGAGATTCGTCAAGCTCTTTTGGCTGGAGGGGAAGCCCAAGACCTGTCCGACCTGAGCCGTCGAGTCCAAATAGCCCTGGAGCCGTCCTACACCCCCGTACTCAATGCCACCGGTACGGTGCTCCACACCAACCTTGGCCGAGCCCCTTTAGGATTGGCCCTGACCTCGGTCGGCGAAGCTCTAACCGGTTATAGCCCGCTGGAGTACGAACTCGAAGGAGGACGTCGAGGGCGGCGCGGAGCCAAAGTCGAGAGGATATTGTGTTGGCTAACGGGATCCCAGGCCGCTCTAGTGGTGAACAATTGTGCTGCCGCCATGGTTTTGTTGCTGTCCGCCCACGCCAAAGACCGCCAAGTGATCGTCAGCCGAGGCGAATTGGTGGAAATCGGGGGTGGATTTCGGATTCCGGACATCCTGGCCACCTCGGGAGCTCACCTGGTTGAAGTGGGCACCACCAACCGAACTCGTATTGCAGACTATCGCCAAGCGGTCACCGAGCATACCGGGCTGCTACTGACCACCCACAGTTCCAACTTTCGCATGGTAGGTTTCACCGAGGCCCCGACCCACGACGAGTTGTTAGATTTGGGCCAAGAGTTCGGAATTCCGGTGGCCTTCGACTTGGGCTCCGGAATGTTAAGCCAGGTGGTCCTGGGGGAGCCCACGGTGGCCCAGGCGGCTCGGTTTCCCTTGGCCGCTTTCTCCGGAGACAAACTGTTGGGGGGACCTCAATGCGGTCTGTTGCTAGGACGGCAGGAGCTGATAGAGCAATGTCGTCGACATCCTCTCTATCGGGCTTTTCGCTGCGGAAAGGTCACCCTGGCCTTGTTGGAAGAAACCTTGCGTCGCCACGCCCGAGAGCCGAAGGAGGTGGCTGTCCTGGGCCTTCTCGAGGCTCCTCTGGAGGAATTGAAAAGCAGGGCGGTAGCCTTAGCTCATAAGCTTCAGGAGCATCTCGGCTCCTGTC
>JBJHCR010000166.1:0-14050 GCA_050486105.1 Vulcanimicrobiota bacterium | reverse complement strand
GATCGGAGCAGCCGAGAGCAGCGGCCGCTTGTCCCAGGTTCTAGAGAGCCTGGCAGAGTCTCAGGAACGACGCATGGAACTCATTCGGGCGGTGCGCTCAGCCATGGCCTACCCCTTGGTCTTGGTCGCCTCCACCATGGTCTTGATGCTCTTCTTTATCCTGGTTATTGCGCCCATGAATGACGAGTTGTTCAGTTCCATGGGAATCGAACTCCCCTTCTTCAACAGGATGTTGATTCTGGCAGCCGCAGTGATGTCCTCGCCCTGGTTTCCCGTTTTCCTACTGATCGTCGGGGGGGTGGCTTTTGGCTTCCTCCGCGAACCCGAGAACCTCCGAGCTATCCGTCACGCACTCCGCCGTGGCCTTCTCAAGATTCCTCCCCTGCGCTCCTTGATTCAGAAAGCTTCAGCGGTGCGTATGCTTGAGATACTCTGCCTGCTTTTGGATAGCGGCGGCTCGGTGGATCAGGCTTTGCGTTTTATGATTGAGGCTTCAGACGAGCCCAACCAGCGTAAGCTCTTCGTTGAGCTCCGTCAAAAGATTATCCACGGACTCGATTTTGCCCAAGCCCTGGAAGAGAGTGGGTATTTTCCGCCTCTGGTCACCTCCCTCTTGATTGTGGGTCACGAAACCGGACGTCTAGAGCCTTTGGCAAAACGAGGGCTCGACTTCTGTGAAGAAGACGTCAAACTGGCCCTTGATACTGCGACCAAGGCGCTGGAGCCGATCCTGCTGGCAGGGGCTGGGGTCTTAGCCGGTTTTGTGGTCATCAGCACCGCAGCACCCATGCTGCAACTCCTTCAGTCCCTTTGAGTCGCCTTCATCCGGCTGGTCCTTTGACCCTCTGAGTGCTGAGAACCCGAAAGCCGCAGGGGTTCCTCCTAGGCACCTTCGGCTCTCCCAAGCATCGAGTGGGGTTTAAGTTTCGTTGAAACAACGGCCGGAAGGGTGACGGTGAACACCACCCACCCATCCTCATTGCCGGCATCGAGGTGGCCCTGGTGAGCTTCGACGATCTGATGGGCTACCGAAAGTCCGAGCCCGGTGCCGCTGCCGATTTCTTTCGTGGTGAAGAAGGGTTCAAACATGCGGGCCTTGAGAGAATCGTCCAGAGCAGGACCGTTGTTCGCAACCCGGATCTGTTGTCTATCTTCTCGAGCTCGAGTGGAGATGACGATCTGCCTTTCGCTGCTTCGTTCCTTGAGTGCGTCCACGGCATTGAGAACAATATTGGTCAAGACTTGATGAATCTCTTGAGGAGCGATCTCAATTTGCGGCAGCTCAGCCAAGTCCAGACGCAGATCGACCTTGGTGTTGACTAGGTGGGCGTTCAGCATAGCCGATGTTTCCGCCACCACTTCCTGAAGACTGCTCGGAATTTTCTGGCCGTCTGAGATTCTGGAAAAACGCAAGAGTTTCTCGATGATGGTCTTCGCTCTCAAGCTCGCCTTTTCGCATGTGTCCAGACTTTTCTTGGCTCCATCGAGGTCGTCTTTGTTGAGTCTTTTTCTGGCCAATTGCACCTGAAGTGAGATCGCCGCCAAAGGCGAGTTGATCTCGTGAGCCACTCCGGCTGCCAATTGGCCGACAGCGGCCAATTTCCCGGATTGGACGAGTTGGGCTTGCGATTCAGCCAATCTACCTAAGGCCTGAGTTTTCTGCTGTACCAGACTCGAAAGCTCTTGATTCTGCTCTAGGATCTGAGCGATCAACTGGCTCCGAGCCAAAAGATGTTCTAGGAACTCAACGTCGGGAAAGGTAGAGGTGGCCTGCCGGGTGTGTGCTAGAAACAGAAGATGAGTGTCCAGGGCATAGACCAACCTCTTGCGATCTTGGGACCAAAGAAAGGCTCCGCGTTCGGGCAGGGGAGGAACCGGCTCAAACAGATGGGACATGAACCCTTCGCTTGCACATAGGGTTCGCCGTCTCTGGCCGTCTCTGGCTTCCAGAGCGGCTGAAGTTTCGCCGGAGATTTTTCCTATGGCCTGAATGAGAGAACGGCCTAGGTCTTCGATGCTGGCGCTGCGGAGAGCTTGGCCTTGGAACTCATCGAGAACTTGCTGCCGATTGACTACCACGCGAAAGTGCTCTCGTTCTTGGAGGCGCTGTCGTTTATTCTTGAGGACGGTGCGTTCGGCCACCGACAATTGCTCGCTGAAGCTACGCTGGAGTTCGTCGGGAGCCGCACGATTCGACCCGGTGAAAGTGAGCAGGAAAATGATGGTCGCAAACATCGCCCACCAGGCTCCTTGTTGGATACTGAAAATTAGGACCCCGGCCCAGAGCAACTCTTCACAGGGGTATCGCCAGGCTCGCTCTATACCCTGTCGACGATAAAGGGCGGCATTGAGTACGGCGTAGGCCAGAACGGATGCGACCAGTCCTTGGAGGGGGTTAGGAACTCGAGATGCGATCAATACCGCTGTCAGGAAAGGTACGGCTTGGCCTGTTTGGCTCAAGTATTGCCCTCTAGAGGTCTTTCGGGGGTCGGCTAAGAGAGCTCTGACCACGATCAACAGTCCAACAGCCCATGGACCTCCGTTCATCGGGGCTCCCAAGGCTAGGGCTATCGCACCGGCGCCGCCTCCGACCTGATTGTCGTAGAATCTCTCCTTCAGCAGGTCTAGAAGTAAAGCCCCGGCAAGATAGATCAGCACGGTCTCTCCTGGAAGGGCCGGGTGGGGAGGAAGAAAGGTCAGCAGCAGCAAGCCTGCGCCCACGAGACCCCATTGAGAGAATTCTCGCTCTTGCCCTGGATCTGTTGGTAGGAATCTCACGCCAGGGAGGGCTTCTCTTTCCGGGCAAAAGTGCCCTGGGAGTTCTGCTAAAGGACTTGACCTAAGCTGTGGGAAGTTCTCCCTATGTCTGGAGAACTAGCCGAATTAGACTCTTCACCTCTTGAGATCCTCCTAGTTGAGGATGATGATGATCTGCGAGTTTCTTTGACCGAAGTCCTGGAAGAGGAAGGCTACAGAGTGGTGGCCGTGGCCTCGGGTACCGACGCCATATCTCTGGCTGCCCGTCAGCTCTTCGACCTAGTAGTCACAGACATCAAGACTCCTGGCACCGATGGTCTGTCGGCCCTCGAGCGGGTCAAAGAGGATCAGCCCGAGGTGGCTGGGATCGTCATCACCGGGTATTCCACCGAAGAATTTGCCCTACGTGCAGCCAAATTGAAGGTTGAGAACTATCTCAAGAAACCTTTTCAGTTGGACGACTTCCTCCTCACCGTGGATCGTCTGGCCCAGAGGAAGCGCCGAGAGCAAGCCCAGATCCGTCGAGAGTTGGCAGTTCTAAAGGAGCTCAGTCGCTTGGCAAGTTTGTTGGCCGTAAAGGGGAGAGAGCGCTGCCCTCAAGAGTTTGAAGAAGCCGTAAGGATGAAGGTCGGAGTTGATTTTTCCGAATTTCGAGAAGCTCGAGAGATCCAGGCCTTGGAGTTTCTCGTGGCCTTGCAGTTTGCCGGCGCATTCTCGGATCCGCCCCCTAACGGTTTGCTGGAGATCTTGCCCTCTCGAGTTAGGGCCTTAAGTAGCCAGCGATCGGCTCGGAGTCGAATCCTTAATGCTTGCGAAAATCTGTCCACACCGGGCCAAGGGGCCGGAGAAGCTCAGTCGGGGGATCTCGATGAGGACGGTGGGGCTCCTTTGGGCAGTTTGCTCAGCGTGGCTCTGCTGTGGGAGAGCGCTAAGCGTTGGGATGAGGCCGAGGCCGCTTTCCGCGACGTGGTTCAGCAGTCAGACGACCCGGCTCAGCGCTTTCTGGCGGCCTTCGGCTTGGCTCGTCTAGCGCGGATAAAGAGGAGGTTTGAAGATCTCGTTGAGCACTGCTCGACGGCAGTGCATGAGGCCAGCCTGCTTGGACCCTTGACCCGCAGTCAGGCTTTGCTCGAAAGGGGCCTCTTGCTCAGTTTGGCCGACCTCGCAGAGGCCCCTGTCGCCCTGGAGGAGGCTCTGGAAGCCGCGCGGGCGGTGAAGGACACTTCCGGTTTTGCCCTAGCCAGTCTGGCCAGGGAACACTTTCATGGATGCTCTGCCCCAAATCGCTCTAAGCTCATGGCCTACTTATGCCAGCCTGAGCACTTCTCCGCGGCCTCAGAAGCGAGCGGCTGGCTGCTTTCTCTGCTTTTGGGAGTCGAGCAACTGGAATCTCCCGGTCAGCGCTTATTGACAAAGTTGTTGCGCTCCAATCCTGGGAGTTTTGAAGTCTACATGCTGAACCATCCGCAGAGCGCACCTTTGCAGAGAGGAATCGCCCACCTAGATATGCTGGGCCTTGAGGCTCAGGATCGGGTGGTGCATTCCCTGCTGGCAAGAGGTGAGGAGAACCTCAATAAAGCGGTGGAGGCTTGGAGGCACGGACGACGGGGGGAAATCCGAAGAAATTCCGTCTTGAGAGTCTTTTCTTTCTCAGGGATGCGCCTTTTTCGAGATGATCAAGCCCTGGAGATGAAACGGAAAAAGCCCATTCTTCTCTTGATGTATCTTCTATGTCGTGAAGGTCCCGCGGGCGAAGAAACGATTTTGGAACTTTTTTGGCCTGGAGATGAGGCCAAGGGTCGAGCGAGTTTGAGAACGGCTCTGAGTTATCTCAGAAAGCTTATCTATCCGGAACATCCAGAGGACCCTTTCGAACGTCAAGCATCAGGCCTAGCCCTTTCAAGCCAGGTTTCGGTCTGGTTCGATTTTCGGGAGTTCGGACAATTGGTGCGACGTGGTCGTGAACTTGCTCAGGATAATCCCCAAAGGGCCTTGGAGAGTTTTCGGGCGGCCGTCAAGCTCCATCGTGGTCCCTTCTTGGAGAACGTCTACGAAGATTGGGCTTTGCAATATCGTGAGCAATCCGAGCAGCAATTCGAAGAGAGTCTCATGTACCTGGCCCGCACTTGCCTGTCTGGGAAGCAATGGGCCGAGGCCTACGAACATTCCGGAAGAGGACTGAGGAAGGACCCCCTCAGCCAGCCTTTTTGCGAGGTTGCCATGCAGGCCTTGATCGAGATGGGCCGGACCCACGAAGCCCTCGAACTCTTTGAACGTTGCTCTGCCGCCCTCGATCGAGAACTGCAATTGGAGCCCTCTATAGAGATGCTGCGCTGCAGAGAGCTCGCTCGCCTGAATCTATAGACGCCTGACGCAGCAGCCTCCTGTCGCCGAGGTCCAACTATCATCCAAGGTCGGCGGGCGCCCGCCGACCTTGGGTGACAGTTGGGCGATGTCCTTCGCACTAATGCTCTGTCGGTGAGTCGTTCGCTTTCCATCCACCACCGAAATCGTTATGCCGTTTACTCAGACAGGCTTCTAGAAGGACTTTTAGCTTAGGCTAAAAATATCTTTTTGATAAGTGATTGTCAAAAAGGTGGCGTTTTGGGTATAACCAAGAACGTACAGGAGGTACTCAGTGTTCGAGATCATCGTTGAAGGCGGAATTTACATGTGGCCGCTCCTCTTTGGTTCGGCCTTGGCTCTGGGCATCGGACTCGAGCGAGCCCTCTATTTTTCCAAGATTCCCTCGGCCGATTTGTCTTTCAGAAAAGAAGTGGCCCGACTTCTTGAAGGTGGGGACCTACAAGCCGCATCGGACCTGGCTATGGGTGAAGGGCCGGCTCGCGCCTGTGCCCGGGCAGCCGCCGAGAACTGGGGCTCGTCTTTAGAGGTCGTGGAAGCTGCTATGGCTCAGCAGGCCAAGGAGTACGAACCGGTGCTCAACAGATTTCTGGGTATTCTGGAAACCATCGTTACCGCGGCACCGTTAATCGGATTGCTGGGCACCATCACCGGGATGATGGGTGTTTTTCGCAGCGTAGCCCAACGCTTGGCCAACGATCCTCAGGCCGATACCAGCGGGATCACCGCTGGCATCGGCGAGGCTCTCATTGCCACGGCCACCGGAATCCTGGTGGCTGTCATCGCCTTGGTGATCCACAATATTTATCAGGGCTTAGCCGAAGCTCGCATGGCCGAAGCGGACCAGACGGCAGAAGCCGTACGCTTTGCCTACGTGAAGAAGGCTTGAAGCATGCGAGGTCGTCGGAGCCTCTTTGGAGGCGAAAAGGGCAAGCGCAAGCCGAAGATCGAGATCATTCCTATGGTGGATGTGATGTTCTTGTTGTTGGTCTTCTACATCTTGTCCACCATTGCCCTCACGGTGGGGTTCGGCATCCCGGTGGCCTTGCCTGAAGCCTCAAGTGGCGAGACCGCTTTGGTGGAAGAAACCGTGGTTACCATCACTGCTCAGGGAGACGTTTTTCTCAATAAAGATCAGGTTGAACTGTCGGAGTTGGGACAGGCCTTGCTGCTCAAGGCGGAAGAACTCGATGGAGGCATCGAGGCCCTGCGCGAAGGCTATGTGGTGCTCAACGTGGACATGGATGTTCCCCATAGGTCCGTGGTACAAGCCATGAACCAACTTCGAGAAGTGGGCATTTCCAACTTTTCCATAGCCACCGAACAGGAGGGTTCGTGAGAATCTTTTGGCTGTGTTTGGCGGGCTCGTTGCTGCTGCACGTCTTGTTTTTTCCAGGATTTCTCTCTGCTCTGATGCAGTCCAAGGCCCAATCCCCCGAATTGCAAAAGGCCGACCGGGTGACCGTTCGCCTTCTCGAACCCAAGCCTAAGCCGCTGCCAAAGATCGTGGAGCCTCCAAAACCCAGGCCGATCCCTCAGCAACGTCCCGAGCTCCGAAGGCCGGACCCCCCCAAGCCGCCTCCTCCAGTGGCCCAGGCTCAACCAGAACCACCGCCACCACCACCGAGACCTCAGGCGCCGCCTCCTCCACTTCCGGCAGCACCGCCCGAGCCCGCCTACCCTACGGCTCGAACCGAGCCGGTGGCTAGGCCCGCGCCTGCGCCGGCTCCGAGAATGACCAGAACAGCCGAGGCTTCGAAATCTCGGGCCCCGGTTGCCGTTCCGGTGGCCCAGAATCGTCTTGAGGCCGCTCCGGCACCGGGTACGGTACCAGTCACCACGGTGGTGGATACTGCAGCGGTCTCGGCCGTGGGTCAGGAGTCCGCTCCCACTTCGCCTAGGTTGGCGGCAGTGGGAGAATCCTCTGAGAACTCCGGCACCGGTAGTGGAGCCGGAGGCTCAACTCCGGTAGCTGCGGTCCCTCCAGCGAGTCCCCCTCAGGCTCCTCCTCCACCACCCCCTCCGCCTCCCCCTCCGCCGCCCCCTCCGCGAGAGGTGGCCACCGCTGCGCCGAAGGCTAGAGCCGCGGTGGTGGAGGTTCCCACCATTCGACTGCCCGCGCGACTGCGCAAGGACAGCTTTCGAGGGGCCCTACAATTGCGAGCAGTGATCGAGGCCGACGGGACGGCGGTCTTCAATTTGAGCGACACCTCAGGCAATCGCGAGGTCGACGACTTCGTTCTAGAGCAAGTGCGCCAAGTGGCCCACGTCACCCCGGCTCTAGGAGAGTCGGGACAGCCCGAGCGGTCGGTTCGACGGGTTCGAGTGGTGGTGGAGATCGACTGACATCCGACCTGATAGTCTTCAATAGAAAGCAAGAAGACCAGCGCCGTAAGTGGCACTGGTCTTCTTGTCAGTGATGAGGGTGCGGTATTCTCTCAGTTTGCTAGTTGTAGCCGAAGCCGAAGCCGAAGTTGAAGGCTCCACCGTTGTGCATCGGAGGCATCCCCCAATAGCCGGAAGGCCACCAAGGCAGGTTAGAACTGGTGCTATTGGTGTTGGTGAAGGGATTCACCGAGTTGAGTCTTTGGGACGGACCACCGATGTACGAAGAGGGAATATTGAAGGGTGAGTGGAGTTCGTTCTTGCCGATGTGTCCATTGCGATTGTGGTCTACCCAAACTTTGCCACCGCCGGCAGCGATTTCATGGGCGCTGAGTTGACCGTCGCCGTTCTTGTCGAGTTTGCGGAACTGCTGTTGCAGAGCCCTCCCTCGCATACGTTCGGCTAGCGAAACCTTGCCGTCACCGTTGAAGTCGAAATCGCCTCGGGCGGCCTTCATCATGTCGTTGGTGCTTTTCACATCGCTCTGGTCGTATCGACCGTTTCGGTTCATATCGAAAACCAAGACTCCGTCGCGCCCACGGTCGTAGCGGCCATTTCCGTTGAGATCCAAGGCGTATCCCTGCCCTCGGCCCTGCATCATGCATCCACAACCGTTGCGCCACTGGGGTCCGACCTGGGAGTTTGGCATGTTCCAACCGAACTGCTGGTTGGGTCGAAAGCTGTCGTAGGGATTGTACCCAAAATTTCCCCCGTTGCACGGTGGGCGGTAAGCTGAACTCATGAGTTGTATTTGGAGTCGAGCCTGATTCATTTGGGAATTCATCATCGCCGTGGTTTGTCCAAGATAGGGAAGCATTGCACCGTAAGCCATTTTCTTATCTCCTCGAGAGCAGGTTTTTATCTGTGTTTGTGAAGACATCGTAACCCGCTCCCGCAAAACCGAGGTGAAAGAGTTCTGAAAATATGAACAGAATGTAACAGGCCGGTTAAAGTTTGCATTTTTTGAGCCGAGAGTTGGCCTGTTAGACCCAGAAATTAGAGGTGCTCCCCTCTGTGAAGCAAATCCTATTCATTCACAGCCGTAAGCTGGTTAAATCTACTAACTACGGAGAGGAACTCATGAGAAATAAATTTTGGAAACGCTGGGCGATAGGCGGATTGACTTGCGCCACCCTTGCCTTCACCTCACTGATCGGTCCCGCTTGGGCCCAGGAGAAGCCGAAGAAGGTCGGCAATGTTCTCGACATCAAGGGACCCACCCTGATGACCAACCGCCATCAGGAAGGTAAGTGGTATCAGGCTTATCCTTCCATGGATGCCTTTATTTCGGAACGGATGAAGACCGACAAGCAGACCACGGCCACCATAGAATTCCTATTGGGAGGGCGAGCAGTCGTTTCCCCGGGAACCGAGATTGAGATCGTCAGCCCTCGTGACGTGGCAGAAGTGGGAAGCACCCTCAGGGTGAAGTCTGGAGCTTTCTGGGCCAGTGTAGATGAGCAGAAGCACCAGATGAAGATTCAAACAGCCGGCGGCACCATGGGCATCGAGGGGACCGAATTCTTGGTGGAGGTTGATGAAGCAACCGGAGAGACCAAGTTGGTGGTCATCGAGGGAGCGGTTCGGGTCAATAACGAGGCTGGTGAGGAGGCTTTGATCACTCCTGGCAACAAAGTGGATTTCGCCAGGACAACCCTGATTGCCGAGCCGTACGGAGACCCCTCTTTGGGTATAATGGGCCTGAGAGACTTGGCCTTTCAAGAAGTGGGCGGAGATTTCGCTCGGGAAGTGCTTCCTATGGTCAATATGGTGTTGCGCTTCACCGGCACCTCCTTCGGGTCGGCTAGGTTCCTCTCCGGTCCCGAATTCGGCTACGCTATGCGGGGACTCAACGTGCTCCAAGACCCTCAGAGAGCTATCACCGATGAGGTGCGAGGTCAGATATACCGGCACGTGCCGCATGCCGGTGGACTAGCTGGAGGCCTGTTTAATCAAGTGACCAAGCCTAAGGAGCCACCCAAGCCCGTGGAGGACATTCAGTACCAGCCGGGCACTCCACCCCAGTTCCGTTGGAGTGAGGTTAAAGATAAGCTGGTTGACAAATACGCGGTGGTCATCGCTCGCGACGCCGAGGCTCAAGACACCGTTTGGTTCACCGTGGCCGACAAGAAACGGGAGGCAAGATATCCGGTCTACGGGCCGGAATTGATCGCCGGGCAAACCTATCACCTCTTTGTCTCGCCTTTGAAGAAAGACGGCGAACCTTTCCTTCTCGAGGACCAATACAGCATGGGGGGAAGCACGACGTTCACTGCTTCGGGCTTTCAGCCTAAATTATTGTCCATCGAAGGATTGAGTGTTGACGCCGCTGCAGGACCTCCGAAAATTAGCTGGAGCAAGCTCAAGGATGCCAATGCCTACGACCTCCGTTTTGCCACCGACGAGGCCTTCGAGGATCGTGTTTGGGCTTCGAGAAGCGACAGCGAAGGATATCAATACCCGCTCACCGCTCGCGGTCTCGACGAAGGCACGTATTACGTCCAGGTAGATGCCTACGACAAATACGGAGTAAAGATGGCTACCAGTGCCCCTCTGCAATTCGCTACTTCGGGTTGGGAGGCTGAAGGCCTCGAAACCGTGGCTGCCGAGCCTCAAGAATAACCAAGACCGCGAAAAGAGTCTCGAGAGATGTCTGAACGAGCAGGGATAGTTTCGGAGCGAGTCAAGCGCTCGGCTCAACTGTCTCTGCTCGTTCTCTTTGTCACCGGACTCTTCAGCCTAACGCCTTTCTCCAAGAATCTCGATCTCAGTCTCTACAACGTGAGGCTCCGTTCGGCGGCCATCGAAGGCCGGACCTCGAAACTGAGTTACCGGATTGTCCTTGTGGCCATCGACGACCCTTCCCTCCATCGAGGTTGGAACCCCGAAGACACCATCCGATTGATCACTGGACTGGAAGAAGTAGGGGTGGCGGGGATTCTCGTCGCTGATGGGGAGCAGGTTCTTGCAGGAGAGGCAAGTTCGTTGCGCTCCCTAGCAAGTGAGCGATTCCGGATTCTGGACTTTTCTGACGTCGACCATTCCAGTCTCTTGTTTCGCAACTACGTTGAGCAGTTTGCTGACCGAGATGGGCTGCTCCGAAGTTTGCCCGTTGACTCGGAACCCATAGATTTCGCTCAAAATCTTGCCGCCTTGGTAGATCCAAGCTTGACTGTTGAGGCCAGAGATCGTCTGTATATTGAGTACTTGCTCAAGGCAAGTCACAATGCCAAGACACCCTTGCGGGCCATTTCCGCCCATCAGATGTTGAAGAATCTCGATGATCCGAACTCGCGAGATATCTACCAAGGTACTCTAGTGCTCATTGGTATCGAGTCATCGATGGAACACCGGCTCGTGAGCACACCGCTCGGGTTCTACACCCCTGCCGAAGTCTACGCTTGCTTGCTCAATACCCTGGTCCAGGACAAGCAAATTCGGCACATCAATCCCTGGCTTTTCTGGTTGACTTTGTGGATATTTTTATTCCTGGCCAGTCTGATGGTCTTTGGTCAACGTCCCTTCCGGGTACTCGTTGTCGGGTTGCTCCTGTTTTACTTCTCGCTAGACGCGCTAGGGTCGTTGTTTTATCGAGGCTTGGTCATTCCGGTGGTCCCCTCTCTAACGGGACTGTCTTTGATTTTCGTTTTCTCGGTCTTGCGAGAGTTTACCAGGGCCGGCAACATTCTCAAGAGCTTCGGGGGAAGCGAGGATGCCAAACTTTCCGGGACCGAGACTCAAGCTTCAATATTCTTCACCGAGTTGCCCCAATACCTTATGGAGCTCGAGGCGAACGAAAGCCCGCAACTTTTGAAATGTCGTCGTGAGTACAATAGTCTCTTGGAGCGAGTGGCCGTCAAGTTTCACGGTCGGGTTCTCGACTATCAAGGCGACGCCCAGATGGTGGGTTTTGGGCTTAGGGTCGACGACGATATGGACCACGCTCTAGAAGCAACGGCGGCGGCTCTGGAGTTCGTGGAATCCTGCAAGGCTCTGGCCGAGATTTGGAGCGTCGGACCCCAAAAGGTTCAGGTGCATGCCGGAGTCTGCACGGGACCGATAGCTTTGGGTCACGTGGGGGCTGATGAGAAGCAAGACATCGCGGCCATCGGGGACACGACCAATACCGCGGCGCGATTAATGGGCGCGGCCATGAAGCAGGATCGACCGGTCATCATAGCAGAGAGCACCTATGAGGTGGCCAAGGGAGCCCTCGTGGCTGAGGAATTGCCTCCCGTTGAGCTCAAGGGAAAATCAGCTCCGGTCGCGGTTTATGAAGCCAAATTCGTCCATCAAGAATGGCTTGAAAGCCTGGCTGCTTCCGATAAAGAAGCTATCCCTACTGGTGGCGTGCTTGAGTTTAAGGGGGGAGACCGCAAGATCGAATTGGCCTTCGTTGCTCTGGTGGTAGCCGTGGTGGCGCTCTTGAGTTCCTATTTTTCATCGTTCACCTTCATCGCCAAGGCTGAGCTCAAGGTCTACGACGTCCTTCATCGCTTGGTGGCCAGCAAAGACGCGGATCCAAGAATCGTCATCGTGGGCTTGGATGAAGAAAGCGCAGACTCTCCCCTGCTCGGTTCGTGGCCTTGGTCCCGGGACGTCTACGCTCGAGCTATCAAAAATCTCGAGAACACGGGCTATAAAGGGGTCTTTTTCGACATCCTTTTTCGGCAGAACCGCGCAGACGACCCTGAAGGGGACCGGAAATTGGTAGAGGCGGTCTTGTCTGAGCCTCGAGCGGTTTTAGCGGGAATACTTTCCGAGAATCCCGACCAATTTGACTATCAACAGCACTCTGCACCGGTACTCTTGAATCCTCTAGACTCTCTGGACTTGCTGGCTCGAGGCCAGATTGGACTGATCCACCGCAGAGATGATCTCGATGCCACAACCAGGAGGAGCCTGCTGGCGCATCCGGCTGGGGCGACAGGCCAGCAGGTCTTGTTTCCCACATCGGCTGTCGCTCTGTTGCAGTCGAAAGAGGCTCCCTTGATTCAAGAAGAGGACGGATTGAGAGTAGGCGAGATCCTGATACCTTCAACCGTCGACGAGACTCACGCCAACGAATTATTGATTCGTTTCGGACCAACCTGCACCGACCCGGCTTATTTCGTTCCGGGCAAGACCTATCGTTACGTTCCGTTCTCACGGCTGTTGAATACCAGCGATCCCATTTTTGGTGAGCTAGAGGGCTGCTATCTGTTTGTGGGAGACACATTCTCCAGCCCTGAACTGTACAACCAAGACCGAGTTCGGACCCCCATGGGGAGTGTCAAGGGGGTAGAGGTTCATGCAAGGACTCTCGACACCATACTGAATTCAACTTACATCGGCGAGGCGAACGGCCCGCTCGGCAGTTTGTGGTTGCTCTTTCTGACAGGCTCGACGGTTGTTGTAGTGATGAGGTATCGGCGTTTTCAGGACGCAGTGAACCGAGTGTTGCTCTTGGCTTTCTTGCATGGGTTTGTCGTAGTGTCTGCTCTGGCTATCCTGGGAATCTGGATACGGCCCTTATTTCCGCTGCTGGTGATGGCAGGTATGACGGGTGGTGTCCTCCTTTCCCGATACCTTCTTACGACCAGAGCCCTTGCGCGCTTTGTTCCTTCTGAAGTGGTGGATGAGATACTTCTTCACGGTCAAGCCAAAGATCGAAGTTTGGTGGCCACCGTGCTGCTGACTGACATTCGAGGATATACCACGCTTTCGGAAACCAGGTCAGCGGTGCAAATGCTCGATATTCTCAATGAGTATCATCGTCGGACGGTGGCCTGCTATGCCCGCCATCAGGGCCAAGCCTTGACCTACCAGGGGGATGCCCAGATCGTGGTTTTTGGAGTCTTTGGCAAGTCGAAGGACCCGGCTCGAGACGCCGTAGCCGCTGCTCTAGAGTTGCAATCGATCTGTGATCAGTTGCGAGCTGAATGGGGCATAACCGACCGATCCAATTTCGATGTCGGAGCGGGACTGTGCACCGGATTGGTGGAAGTGGGTTTTCTCGGAGGAACCGAGAACCGACAATATTCCGTGGTGGGAGAAACCGTTAGGAAGTCTCACAAAGTGCAGAGCTTGAGCGAGGAACTCAATGCGCCGGTGATTCTCGATCAGGAGACCTTGGATGCTTGCAAGGGACCCTTAGACGTCGATGATCTCGGTATGGTGCTCCCGAAGGGATTATCCCAGCCCATCCGCCTGTTTAGAGCTAGAGGCATCGTTTCCGAACAGGCCGAATCCGGTGATTAGCGCTCAGTGGCCCAAAACCAGAGCCTCGGCTTTGGAAGCAGAGTAGCTCGAATCTTCGGAGATATCGGAGGAGGGTTGAGGCCTCTTGTGGTACTTTCTAGCATGGGTCATCTCAAAACCAGACAACTTCTTGGAACCACCTTGCTGCTCGGTCTCCTTTGCTCGATACCAGGGGTATCTCAACAGTCTCCACAAAAGGTGGGGAGGGTCGTCGATATCGAGGGGCAGCGCCTATTCACTGATAAGTTGAGCCAAGCTCGTTGGTACCAGGCTTATGCGGGTATGCCCAATTTCTTGACCGAAC
>JBJHCR010000165.1:0-14085 GCA_050486105.1 Vulcanimicrobiota bacterium | reverse complement strand
CTGGTAGGGGACCAGAATGTTTATCGTATCCTGATTGATCAGGCGGTACTCCTCTGACACCTGAGGAAAATGGAAGTCTTTAAGAGCTAGGTCTAAGTCCGGTTTCTTAAGTTTCCCTATATCATACAGACTCTTGAAGTAGTCCCTTATCCGTTCGGGACTCGAAGGGTCGTCAAAAGAAGGATCACAATGCAGCCAAGTTTGGAGTTTTGAATAGGTTTTTAAGGTGGCCTGAGTATAAGCCCCGGGAGGAAGACCGTGGTCTTCGGGCTGATAAATGGTAACCGGGCCGCTTGCGAGTCGCCCCTCCCTATTGCAGCGCCCAGCCGCCTGAACGATGGAATCGAGAGGCGCATAGGCTCGGAACAGCCTGGGGAAATCGACATCGACCCCCGCCTCGATACACTGGGTACTCACGAGAACAACCTCGTCGCCTCGTGTCAAACTCTGCTTGACCTCGGACAGAATATCCGTACGATGAGCCGGACAATTTCGGGTCGATAAATGATAAGCGATCCGCCCTTCTTCTGTCAGTGTCTCGAAAAGGGTCTGGGCCTGGCGCTTGAGGTTCACGACAACCAAAGCCTGTTTTTCGTTCTCTAGGCGGCCTGCCAACTGGGAATTGTTGAGTGGCTCGGTTTTTTCCAGGAACTGATAGCTATTCCGACGCAGGTCAGCGAAGATCTTGCCTGTATTCCTGACGATGGGAGATGGGCTCCAGGGACCGGACCCAAGTGATTGGACCTGCGGACTTAAGTGATCGAAGGCCGGCTGTGTGGCGGTTGCCATAACCACAGTGCAGCCCCAATCGTTCACCAGACAGTTTAGAGCGGCCAGCGTGTACTTGGCCAGATCTGTTGGGATTGTCTGGACCTCGTCCATCAGGATTACGGAGTTGACGATGCGATGGAGTTTGCGGCAGCGCGAGGGTTTGTCTGCGAACAACGATTCCAAGAATTGGACCGAGGTCGTCACGACAAGAGGAGCATCCCAGTTTTGAGTAAGCGCTCTCAGGCGTCGCGACATCTCCTCCCCCAAGGCATCATACTTGCCCGCAGCCAGAGAGTGATGTTCGATGAGTTCCTCGGCACTAAGGTTTAGGGCCTCGCGATAAACCCGTGCCGTTTGCTCGATAATGGTGAGAAAGGGGAGTACGGTTATAATTCTACGCAAGCCGTGAACTCTGGCGTGTTCGAGAGCGAAGGCCAGCATCGAGAGCGTTTTCCCCGCTCCTGTCGGAGCGGCTAAGGTATAAACCCCTTGCGATTTAAGCGCGGATTCTCGGCACTCGCTCAGAACCTGGTCTCGTACCCTCTGAATATCCTCTACTCCCCGACTCGAAGCCCTAACCCTCGCGAGATGCTTATCGAGGCAAACCAAAAGCCTTTCAGGGTCCAGGGATGGGCCGAGTTCACGAGCCCTCGCTTGCATGTGTTCCTCTGTGTCTAGGAAATCGGCATCAGTTAAGACTGAGAAAAGTCGACGGATAGCCAGCATCTTCCCGATCTGACCTTGACTGCGGTCGTTCAAGACCGGATTGTTCACGATGGGAAGGCATAGACCATCATCCCTCATCCGCCTTTTCAGCAACTCAACATCGTCGGTTGTAAGCTTCAAGCCCTGCGGATGATTCTCGGAAAACTGAGCTAGAGTATTCTTGGACCTTATTTGCGAGAGAGCGGGAAGCCCCACGTGATGGCCGTAGGCAGCAAAAGCAGAAGCCAAGAGCCGAGACTCCAGGGAGATATGACATCCGGCACTCCAGTGGTCGAAACCCGAACCAACTCCGCGGAGCCGGTCCTGAAAAGAGTCAGGATACTTGCCAACGTCATGAACCATCCCCGCAAACTCTGCCTCCTCGCGACCGTGCCACTGACCGGCGTAGAGCTTGGCTCTTCGAGCGACACCTTCGGAGTGCTCCAATAGAGTTTGCCAGGTGCCTTCGATATTTGCACTATGGCCGAAGTAGGTCATTGTGCAATCATAAGTCCACGTCCCTCGGATTGGGGTTCCAAGAGATCACCAATAAAATCACTTCTCCCACGGGATGCCCAGGCTCCCTCTTTCACTGCTCCAGGCTCGGATACGTTCGCCAACAATCTCCTTAAGCTTATCGTTTTCCAGGACTCTGGCACCACGCAAACTCAAAACCCAGTCGGCAAAAAGTTCGAGTCGTCGAATCTTGAAATGAACGAAAACAAGGTTGTCGCGTCTCTCGATTGTCTGGCTAGGATGTTCCGGCTTCTCTATCAGCCATTGAGCCAAGCTATGGGTTATCTCCAACGTGACTCCTTCGAAAGTTCCAGAGCCGAAATCCCATTTGTGGGACTCAAAGGTCCCCTCCGGGGGCTCTGGGTGAGGGACCTGCTGTAGAATCAAGCTTGAGCGGGATACCCGGTCAAATCGAAAGCTTCTATGCTGCTTTTTGTCCAAGTCAAAGAGATCGAGATAACAGCTCGAATCCTTCCAGCGGATACGGACCGGGAGAATGTGCCGTCTCCGGACCTCGCTATCGGCGCTGCCCTGGTAATCGAGCAACAAAGAGTATCGCCGGTCCGAAAGACAACGCCCTACGTCTTCGACGAGCTGCCAGTCTTTCGGTGCGAAGCCTTGGACTGCTATCAGGTCCTCCAGATCGCTCACCTGCCGATGGAAGGCATCAGGTAGAAGAGATTTGAGTTTCGACCTGAGTTTTTCGGCCTCAAGAGCAGGCAGATTTGAAGTACCTTGAGCCAAGAGTATCGCCAATGAAAAAAGCTCACGGCTCGTGAATCTCACCGAATCGGCACCGAGTGCCTCCAACTTGTAGCCCCTTCCTCGACCACTTTGGCTAATTACCGGCCAGCCATATGATTTGAAGAGAGCAGCGTAAGTCTTTACCGTCCTATTCTTAACGCCAAGTTGACGTGCGAGCGACTGTGAGGTTTGCCATTCATCGTGCGAGAGAGAATCGAAAAAGAGCAAGCCTCTTTCCAGACTGGACATATCGATTTGGTCGGCGTTCATTCAAGCAAATTCCCCGAGCGACGGGGCAAACCTCTATCGACACACGCCACAGCCCGAAGGCCTCGAGGCAAAGCTGGCCCCCCTAGACCATCTCCGAGGCTTGTTGGAGAATTGTGACTTAGCGTTTATAATTGAACCGTGGCATTAACGACTCCCAAAACCTGCAACTCCTTCGTCGCCAGCGTCGACTGGGACGGGTATCTCAAGGTTCTCGAAGCGCTCGCTCCGAATCGAGTTCGCATCACCTATGATGGAGGTAGACTGGAGCTTATGTCGCCGTCGCCGGAACATGAACGGATAAAAGCTCAGTTCTCCAGAGCATTAGAAGCCGTTTTTTTGGGCTTTGATGTCGACTTTCTCAACGGTGGATCCACGACCTTTAAGAGTGAACTCTTGGATAAGGGCTTCGAGCCCGACGAGTGTTACTGGCTGACTCGCCTAGACGAAGTCGCCGACCTGCAAGCTTACGATTCGGAAAATAGTCCACCGCCCGATCTTTCTATCGAAGTGGAAGTGACCGAGAGTTCGATCCGCCGAATGCCCATCTACGCGGCCTTCGGAGTGGCTGAGGTTTGGCGGTATGAGCAGGATTCAAAATTGCGCCTGTACAGCTTGAAAGATGGAGCCTATTGCGAGGTGGCGGCGAGCCGCTTCCTCCCTCAAGTCAAGCCCGAAGACCTGCAACACTTCGTTGACCGCGGTAAAGAGATTATCACCTCGCGCCTCATACGGGAAGTTATGGAGTGGGCTCGACGGAAGAGGCCAATTTAGGGCCCGAGTTAGGGCCCGAGTTAGGGTCTGTCGGCACTCAGGGTGTAGAACCAAGGCCCACTCTAAGCGGGCTGAACGCGATATACCTTGATCGGCTCGCGCCGACCTCGAACGAAAAGCGATCGAAAGTTTTCGGCTCGAAGATCGTCGGTCAAGCAGTCTTCGCTCGCCAAAGTGTCATCGGGCAATTTTCGAGACAGACGTTCTAGGCGGGCCGCGCCGTGCATGAGTTCTTGCTTGGCCACTTCTTCCCAGGAATCTCCCGCCTTTCGAGGAGAGAGTTCCCCCCCAAACACCCCGGCCGAGACCGTGGGCACCACTTCTAAGGCGTATCGACTGAGCACAGCGCCCACTCGAGTTCTCATGTTCTGAACTGAAAACACAGCCCTAGAGCCATGCTTTTCGCCGCAGAAGGCGGCCACCACCCGGGTACCGTAGCGGTCCAGAACTCGCCCATCGTGCTGCCTCACGGACTCCTCCAGACTCTCCACCAATTCCGCCTCCAACTCCGTAGCTTCGAGCGGATTTCTCCCTCTAGTCAGAAGAGAGAAGGCCGGAACGTCGGCAGTGAGCACCGACACCAACTCTCCCGGGCCAGGTTCCCCGAGGGAGGGCACCGCCTTAGGAAGGGCCTGCGGGAGACCAACGCCACCCTGAATGGGAACGACAGGGGTGTCGATGGTGGTGAGTTCGCCTTGGAGAACGCGGCGAAGAGAGAGTAATTGCTCTTTCAAGATTTTAGCGTTAGCAGGTCGTTGATCTGGTTGTTTGCTCATCAATCGCAGAATCAACTTCTCCATTTCTGGATGTATGTCTGGATTGAGAGTTCTAGGGCTGCGAGGCTCCTCGTGGACATGCATGTAGAGGATGGACGCAGGATCGTCAGCGGTGAAAGGAGTCCGACCGCAGAGCGCCTCATAGAGAATAACCCCCAATGAATACAGGTCACTTCGCTCATCTGCGGGACGGCCAGACGCCTGTTCTGGTGCCATATAGGAACAGGTCCCCAGAGCGGAACCCGATCTGGTAAGGTGTGAAATTTCCGGTAATCGCACCCGGGCCAAGCCAAAATCAAGAACCTTAACCAGGTCCTCTCCCTCTGCCGTTCGAGCGACCACGATGTTGTCCGGCTTCATATCACGATGGACTATCCCCCGCTCGTGAGCATGGGCCAGAGCGTCGCAGAGTTGAACCGCCAGGCCGATTAGCCTTTCAGGGCTCGGCTTCTCCCGACGAACAAAGCGTCGCATGGAGATTCCGTCGACCAATTCCATCACCATGTAAGGACGGGTCTCGTCGAAAAACTTGAGTATGTGGACGATGTTCTGGTGGTCAAGCATTCCAGCAGCCCGAGCTTCGCGCGCAAAGCGACGCCGAGCGTGGCGTGATTCACTCATATCCTTTCTCAGGATCTTAATCGCCACGGACCGTTTCGATTGGAGATCCAGAGCTCTGTACACCGAGCCCATGCCTCCTTCTCCAAGTTTGCCTTCTAATTGAAAGCGACCGCCCAAGACCTTTTTAGACATAGCCCCAACACGTTCTTTTGAAAAATAGAATATCCTTCAATAGAGAAGGCACGATTTTTTTTCTTATCTATTCTCTTGGACTGGGCACCGAAGAGCCCTATAATAGGAAAGGAGGCCCAATGAGAAATCGTGTCCGCATCGCTTTAGTACTTACCATTGTCCTTATTCTGCCGGTGTTCGCTGCCGCTCCCAGGTCCTTGTCCGTCTACTTCGGAGACAGAGCCCTCGACGGGAAGGCCCTGTGGTACGAGGGTGAAGTCTATGTTCCCCTTAAGTCGGTCTCGAAAGCCCTCGATGGTGAGTACAGCTTCGACCAAGACAAAGGCGTCGCTCGTATCGATCTCAGCAGTTCCAGGGCGGTTAAGTCCCGGTTGGAGATCCCCGCTGGACGGGCCTATCTCAAAACTATAGACCAACGAGTCTATTCTACCGGAGACAACCTCAAGGTACTGGCTACCGTGATCAACACGGGCAGTGCACCAGCCACCGATATTGAGGTCCTCTGCACCTTCAAAAGCGGGTACCTCGGAGAGATCAATTCCTCGGTGGCCAACCTCACAGAATTGCTTCCTGGACAGCGCAAGACCTTGGAGTTCTGGCTCTACGAGCAGAGAATACCTGACTTTACTGGAGGACGACCCTACGCCCAGCCGATGATGGTTCCTGGGACCTTCCAACCCAGAACTCGACAACACGTCTATCTGAACGGATCTTGGGAGCGAGTCACCTATAATCTCAGTTTCGATTTCGCCAGCCCTTCAGACACCTATTAGAAGTATTAGGTCCCCTCGAAAGATCAAGACTCAAACAAATTTGAATACCTGAGAAGGACTCTGGATCCATTCATGGAATTTTTTTCAGACAAGTTTAATTGAAAGGCCTTTGAGTGAAGCGCGCGGTCTACCCTGGAAGCTTCGATCCCATCACCAACGGACACCTCGACATCATTACTCGAGCCACACGTTTGGTTGACGAATTGGTCGTTGCGGTGATCGTCAATCCATCGAAGGACCCTCTCTTTTCACTGGAAGAACGAGAGTCTATGATTCGCGATGTGTGCCGCGGGCTCGGAAACGTGAAGGTCTCGACCTTTTCTGGGCTCCTAGTGCACTATCTGGACCGCTTGGACATAAGAATCATTATCAAGGGTTTGCGAGCCATCTCGGATTTCGAAACGGAATTTCAGATGGCGGCTTTGAACTCGTCCCTCGACCGTCGAGTGGAGACACTTTTCATGATGACCGCCATCGAGAACGCTTTCTTGAGTTCGAGTATGGTTCGTCAGATCGCAAAGCTGCGAGGCACGGTTTCCGCCATGGTCCCAGAGACCGTGAACCAGCGCCTGGTAGAAAAATATGGCACCCCCATCCAAACTGATGCATAATTCGGAGGAAAAGTCGTGAACGTTTTTTTGGCCCTAGATTCCATGGAAGAAGCCCTCAACGAGGCGAAACCTCTTCCCTGGCCCATGCAGTCTCGAACAGTCATTGACAAGGTTCAGTTTCAGAAGCTGATCTCCAGAACCCGAGACAGTCTCCCTGAAGAGGTGCACCAGGCACGATGGATCTCTCGAGAGACTCGCAGAATCGCTGAGGAGACTCGAGGCAAGGCCGACCGAGTAGTCCGCGACGCCAAGAGCAAAGCCCAGGAAATTCTGAGCAAGGCTGAAGTCGAAACCTCAAAGAGGGTGCAAACGGAAGAAGTGGTGGTCTTGGCTCGAAAGGAAGCCGAACGGATCTTGGAAGAGGCCAAAGCCAAAGCGGAAAAGATCGTCAAACACGCTGAGAAAGTTGCCCGCGAGACCCGCGAGGATGCGGACAGGTACGCCATGAGGGTATTGGGCGGGATGGAATCTGAACTCTCCAAGATTCTCAACATTGTCAAGCAAGGCCAAGAGTCTCTCCACGACCCAGAGTGAGACAGAGGGAGATTCCTTTTCCCTCCCCGAACTCCATTGAGTGTGGAAGAGTTTCCTCAGAAAGCCCTTGAAGACCCGCATTGTCCGAGGGTTCGTGCTTTCGTTGGTCTTAATTCTGTTTCTCACCTTCACCCCTACCCCTTATAGACTGATGGCTCCCGGACGAGCTTTGGAAGTGGCCCCAATGGTGCAGATTCAAGGGGTGGAAACCTACTTGTCGCAAGGAGCTTTCTTGTTGCCAACGGTGGTTTCGGAACCTGCCAGTTTGCTCTATTGCATTGTCGGCCTGCTTGACCAATCTGCCGTTCTTGTGGATTCCATAAACGACGAAGCCAAAGGTCAGCTCTTCAATGCCCAAACTGGTTCTAGGGACCGACAAATGCAGCTCAGCCAATATTTCGCGGCCCGAATCGCCCTCGAGGAACTCGGATACGAGATCGAAGATCGAATCACCGGAGTGAGAGTACTGTCTGTCGCCCCGGACTCTCCGAATCGCACAATTTTGCAAGTGGGCGATCATCTTGTTGCACTCCAGGGGGAACCGATCACCTCTATGGTTGAATTTCTGGAGAGAATCAGGAACGCCGAGTCTCAAATTTCTGCAGATGTTGAGCGGGATGGGGTGCTAGAGACTCGCCAACTGAACCTCAAGTCTGACTCGGACAAACCTCGCCTAGGCCTCCGCCTGAGGCCGAGATACGAGCAAAGACCCCTGCCCGTGGAGATCAGCTTTTCCAATGGAAACACAGTCGGCGCCTCGGGGGGACTGGCCTTTGCCTTAGAGATAGTCAATCGTCTCACTCCCAAAGACTTGACTGGTGGACGAATCATCGCCGTGAGTGGTACCGTTGAACCCGATGGAGCGGTGGGGGCCGTGGATGGCTTGGCCTTCAAAATTGTCGCAGCCGAGCGGAGTGGCGCCTCCATGTTGCTCTACCCTCAAGAGAATATCGAGGATGTCAGAGAGGTCCAAACATCGTTGACTTTGGTTCCGGTGACATCATACAAGGAGGCACTCGATGCCTTGGCTCAGTAAGTTATCGCTGGCCACTCTCCTGCTGCTCCTGCTCTCAGGAGGAGCTCAAGGAGAAGAACTCCGCTTGACCGGAGAGCGCGTCACCGCTGAGTTTATTGATGAAGTCGCCAGATCGCGCGGACTGGTCGTCCCCGGACTCCCCAACAGACCACTCCGACCTGGAGACAGTTGGTCTTGGCCCGGGGGTCAGGAATTCAAAGTCTCAAATATCGATTGGCGTTCGCCTAGGCCTGCAGTTGCGGCTCTCTCGGATCACCCAGAGAAGGTCACTCGAAGAGGGATGCTGTTTTCGGGTGGGCTCACGATCAACCGTCCAGTTCGGTTCCAATACTATCACTTGGGTCTATTGCCAGGCCGCAGCCCTCATCTCGATCTGCTTTTAGTCAACCCCAGCCGACAAAAAGTGCTGGTTCACACCATCCGCGGAATTGGAACCCCATCCCTCAACTATTTTGCCACCGGGCACCAGAACAATGTCCGATGGTTCGAAAGATACCGGGATAACCTGGGGGAGTTCATAGTCGTCCCTCCCTTCAGCACGGTAGTCCTGCAGAGGCAGGAACTGCCTTTCGACAAAGTGGTGAGTGGACTTATCCAAATGACTATTGTGGACGGACCCCCACTGAATTTCTACTTGATAGCCTCACCCAATTCGGCCGACCCTATCGCCCTGAACAACCTTTTGGACGAACACGATGTTCATTCTCGAGGGTTCTACCCGGTCGCCGAACAGCAGCTCTCCCGCATCTATCGCGTTGGGGACGCAGACATGAATATTCCCATAGGTGCCGTGCGACAACAGACATTCGCAGGCGTCCGCGAATTGCGAGGAGACTACGGGGTCTCCTACAGGCTCCAATTACACCTCGAAAACCCCACCAGGAATACCGCTCAAATCGAGTTCTTCTTCAACCCTCGAGGAGGGGTTGCTACGGCCACCTTCCTGGTGGACGGAAGCGAAATCGTTGAAGTGTCGCAGACTAAGGCTTTTGACCTGGCAAGGTTCACCACAGTTGTGTTGGAACCCGGAGAGAGACGCTCGATCACCCTGGAAACCATACCCGAAGGAGCCTCCTCGTATCCGATCAGAGTCGTCTTGAAAAGTGCTGATACTCCTTAGCGGGAACCGCTTCGAATCTTGTCAACGAGCGGCTCAAACCGGCATCCAAGAGCGATAGAGCTGTCCGGCTTGAGCCCGAACGCCGCTCGTTGAAGGAGGTGCCTGGAGGTCGCCGAAGCCGGACCGGTGAGTGATATAGTCGGTATTCGCGGCATATTTTTCGACTTCATTGACGACCCGTGGAAGCACCTAGGCAATGAGCAGCAGGCCGCGCGCTTTCATCAGGACGGGCTTTTGGTCATCGAGAATGGTCTCGTCGCCGATTTTGGCCCCTACGCCGAAGTTGCCCCTCGTCATCCCAGGCTGGAAATCACTCATTTGCCCGAGCGCATCATCATGCCCGGGTTCATTGACGGCCACATCCACTTCCCCCAGACCCGGGTGCTGGGGGCCTACGGCGAGCAGTTGCTGCCTTGGCTGGCCAAGTGGATCTACCCCGAAGAACTGCGCTACTCCGATCCGGACTATGCCAAGGATGCAGCGGTGCGTTTCTTCAACAACCTGCTGGCCGGTGGAACCACCACCTGCCAGGCCTTCACCACCTCTTCTCCAGTCTCCACCGAGGCCTTCTTCACCGAAGCCGGTGAACGGAACATGCGAGTCATCGCCGGGCTGACCGGTATTGATCGCTGCGCGCCCGAGGAGTTCACCAATGACCCACAGGAGTTCTATCAGCAGAATCTGACCTTGATCGAGAAGTATCATCGCCAGGGACGCAACTTGTACGCTATCACGCCTCGCTTTGCTTACGGGGCTTCTACCGAGTTGATGAAGGTCTGCCAACGCTTGAAGAAAGAGTTCCCAGACTGCTGGGTCAACACTCACATCGCGGAAAACCCGGCCGAATGCCGAGGAGTTCAGGAGTTGCACGGTGACTGCACCGACTACCTGAGCGTCTACGAAAAATACGATCTCGTGGGTCCTAAGTTTTCAGGGGGGCACGGAGTCTGGCTGTCCAACAACGAATTTCGCCGCATGCATGAGAAAGACGCCTCGGTGACCTTTTGCCCCTGCTCCAACCTCTTCTTGGGCAGTGGCCTGTTCCGACTGGGCCGGGTCACCGATCCCGAGTGCCGGGTCAAGATGTCCTTCGGCACCGACATGGGAGGTGGAAACCGCTTCAGCATGCTCCACGTCCTTGACGACGCGTACAAGGTGGGTATGTGCAACAACACCATGCTCGATGGCAGCGTCGATCCTAGTCGGCAGGACTTGGCCGAAGCCGAGCGCAACAAACTTTCGCCGTATCGCGGATTTTGGTCCATCACCCTGGGTGGGGCCGAGGGCCTGTTCATCGAAGAACACCTAGGCAACTTCGAAATCGGCAAGGAAGCTGACTTCGTCGCTCTTGACTGGAAGGGCGGTCCCAGCGCCATGGGGTGGCACCAATCTCTGACGGTTGAAGGCGATCCTGCCTCTATGGAGCAGGCCGCCGAACTGCTCTTCGGAGTCATGATGGTGGGCGACGACCGCTGTGTGGACGAAACTTGGATCCTAGGAAAACGGGCCTATAAACGCTCGGAGCGAGCCCTCGTTGAACACCGCTGAGCCAACATTCTCGTGTCTTGGCCCCAAGATGTCGAGAGGACGGCTCCAGCCTCGCCTTTGCCTAGTGACTAACCTCTTCGAGGTGAAGCTTTGCTGACTCGAAGCGAACATAGGCTTGGCGTGGCGAGCGCACGGTCGAGCTTCGAGACTCGGTGGAACTCCGCCGTGACCCCATGTCAAGCCGAGGATGGCCGGTCTCAGGTGTTGAGCGTTGAACGGTCACCCTACGATTCTCGGAAACCGACCCAAAGGAACTTCCACCTGCTCCGACACTTTGGTCGGCCCGGAATTCGATCCACCTTAAACTTTATGGGATATCATCAGCATAACAGAAGGGAAGTTTCCAAGAACTCTGGAAATTGCACATGTCCGGTGAAGCTCGGACCTGGATCATTAGGTGTCCCAAAAGAACGAAAGAAGTAGCAAAGGAATCTCGGGAATTCTTGCGCTCGTTGCTCTGGTAGCAACGGGAGTTTGCGGTTACTTTTCCTTTCCGGCAGCAGAAATGTCGCTTGGGTTGGGGGTCCTGCTGATTCTGGCCATCGCCCTCGAAGGGCTGTCCACCCCCCTGGTGGCCGCTGGGTACGTCTCTTTAGCCGCACCCCTTTATTTCGTCTTGCTCTTCAGGCACGGCGAGGGAGCCCCGGTGGCCGATGCCCAAACCGCCCTCTTCTTGGCGGTCGCCGTCTGTGGCATCGCCTCTTTGGCCCGGCTGGCTGGTCCCGCCACCTACAGCATGAACACTAAGTTGGCGAGCCTGGGTGGCAATGTCCTGAGAATCGGTATTGTCGGGACCGCAGCCTTCTTTGCCCAGAAATCAACACCTCATGTTATCGTCGCTGTAATCGCAGCCTATGCTGCATGGCTGGTCGTCGACCTTGCCATTGTCAGCCCCATTTTCGGGATGGTTGAAGAGGAGGAGTACATCAGTTCTTGGCAGGAGGTGTTGAGGAAAGACCGCTTCATCCTAGCCCTCCCACCTGTTGCCGGCGTTTTGGGCGCGGGCTTAAGTCAAGGCCCTGGAGACTTGCTCTTGGCCTCTCTCGCCACAGCAACAGTCGCTCTGCCTTTTCGTGGAACCATCAGGTACACCCTGGATGAAATCGTGGTCAAAGACCAGGATCAACTCGAAATGCACCTGAAGACCGCTCAGCATCAAGTTCGAACCATAAGGCAGACGAACGAATCTCTAACCAAAGAGAAGAAGCAACTCACCGACGAACTCAAGAGCGTATACGACATGGCTCGCAGCTTGGGTGCATCAACTCAGCTCGAAGAGACCGTGGGTATCGTCTTGGCCATGGTCCGTCGCCTGAGAATCCCGTTCCAGTCTTGTGTGATTTTGCTCTATCGCAATGGCAATCTAACTCCGGTCCTCTCCGAGACTCCGTATCGAGATGTGCTAGCCATGTCCCATCTCCTTCAACTTGAAGAGTCGCTCATCAAGGAAGTGGTGGAAAGCCGAAAGCCCAGACTTAAACCGGAGATAAGTGCCTCATCCGAAGGCCGGATCTTCAAAGACGAAAGGTCCGTCATGGCCGTACCTCTAAGCGTCAGCAAAGAGATCGTCGGAGTCATCTATGTCGGCTCTGTGCATGCTGGCACCCACACAGAAGAGCATCTGGACTCGCTGAAAATGCTGGCCGCGTTTGCGGCACCTTCGGTGAAAACCGCCATTTTATTCGAGGATAAAGAGAAAGACTTAGCCAGTGAGCGTCGCATCCGCGAGGCCGTGGAAGCCAAGAACGCCCAACTCGCCGGACTTCAACAAATGGGTCAAAAGATGGGCGCCACTCTCAAGACCAGCAAGACCATGGAAGTGGTCTCCGAGTCCTTGAGGGCTATGGTACCCGACGCCCAAAGTGTCATTCTGTTTACTCCTGACCGGGAAGCTACTGACGGCCACGCCCTAAAGGCCGAATACGCGGACACTCCTTTCGTGGACTTTGTCCGCCTCCTAGCCCTCAGAGACGATGAAGGGCTGCTCGGTAAAGCCATCAAGCTCGGCACCACTATCCTGGTTCAAGACACCGAAATGTATGAAGTCCAGAACTTGCTGGGCTCTGAACACTCGGTGGTCGTAGCTCCTTTGATCGGAGGTTCAGGCGACGATTTTCCCTCGGAAAATGACGAAGACGAAATCGGCTCCGAGCTTCTGGGCTGCCTCTATGTTGGAGCGGCGAAAGAGAACGCCTTCAACGAGGAGCATCGGAACATCATCGAAACGGTCTCCTACCAAACGGCCATGGCGCTCAAGAACACTCGGTTGTACGAACAAACCCAGCAAATGGCTCTCACTGACGGTCTCACCGGATTGTACACCCACCGGCTGTTTCAGGAAAAATTGGTCGAGGAGGTGGAATGGGCCTCCCGACACAACCAGACCGTGGTCTTGGTCATGGTGGACGCGGACAACTTCAAGACCTTCAACGACACCTTGGGCCACCCCGCAGGAGACGCCCTGCTCAAAGAGATTGCAGCCCTGCTCAAGGACAAGGTCCGGAGCACCGATATCGTCTGTCGATATGGTGGTGACGAGTTTGCCCTTCTGCTGAAGAACACCCAAAAAGATGATGCCATCAGGATGTGCGAACGGATCCGAGAAGCCTTCCAGCTTCGATTCGGCGGCAACGAAGTTCAGGTAACCTCCTCTATCGGATTGGCCTGCTTCCCGGGTGACGCCGACAGCAAGGCCGACTTGGCCCAAGCTGCCGACGACGCCCTATACGTCTCTAAACGGGGAGGGAGAAACCGAGTCTCCGCTTCTCCAACCTTAGAAGAACGTCGCCGAAACCCCATCGAGCAAGAAGTTCTCCCTCGAGGCTGATGCCTTCCGAGGAGTCACGGAACCTCAAGAGTTGGCTCAAGCTCCCTAGTAGGCTGCTGAATTAATCTCCGCGTCGTGAGACTCGTTCATTATTGTCCATGCAAAATCGTTGGACTATTGGAAATATTTCCGTATATTACTCAAAATCACCCGAGTCCGCCTGAACAAAATGTCCTTCGTCTCGGGCACCTACGGTGAACGCTTCGCTTGCGGTCCGATTAAATCAGCAGCCTCCTAGTACAACGTCCGCAAAATTCGTCCCTAGCCCTGGCGGCCATGCATCCTCTCTCGCAGCGTCGAAGCTCACTCAAATACGCCTGGTATTAAGCG
>JBJHCR010000164.1:13518-14225 GCA_050486105.1 Vulcanimicrobiota bacterium | reverse complement strand
CAAGATTCTGTTTTCCCAGGAGTCGAAGACAAGCCGTCTTGACTGTGGGCCGGTCTTTCGGCTTGATGTGCATTTTGCTCATCAGAGCGGCGGCTACTGGATTTTCACGCCGCACGAAGTCTTGCCACTGTAATCGATTGAGTTGGATCGTGCGGAACCGGAAAACGAGGGGTTCAAAATCCGGAAACGTAATTTGGTAGCTCGAAGGAGCAGGTTTCCGAGGACTGGGATAAGACAGCAGTGCTATCGGGTAAACCGGAGCCTGGTAACGCTGAATCAGGATGGAGGAATAAGTGAACATCCGGAACGGAAACTGGTCCAGGTCCTTGCTCTGGGCTTGGTGTTCCAAATGAATAACGAAAAAAGCCTCGTGTCCCTCGAGTCGGGCCTTCACCACCAGGTCTGCCTCGCGGCGTTCTCCCTCAGCCAACTCGGTGAACATCTCTTTGTCGAGAAACTCGAGAGAACTCCGGTCGACAGACGCCGCCAACTCGGGAAGAAAAAGCTCCAGGAACTCATAAAGGAAGGTGCTCAAGAGTTCTTTGAAGAGTCGGTCGTGTACACCCATTTCCGTAGCCCGCTTTTCTCGGGTGAAGGTCGACAACCTGCTACCCTGCTTCCCACTTGAACTCGGGGTCTCCCACCTCTTCGGCGAAAGCCGGAAAGATGACTTTCACACGGAGACACAGAGGACGGTGTCAAAGAAC
>JBJHCR010000164.1:0-13508 GCA_050486105.1 Vulcanimicrobiota bacterium | reverse complement strand
CTCTGCAACCGCATCTACGACGACTTGAACCGGGTGGAGTTGATAGAGTATTCTCAGGTAGAGTATTCTCAGGGTTTGGGGGCCCCGTTTTTCTCCGAGGATTACACCTACCAAAGAGCCGGCAACGTTAGGCGCCAGCGAACTCAAGCCGTGGGCCTGGCCAACCAGGTGTTGCGCTATGAGTACGATGACCTCTACCAGTTGACCAAGGTCGAAGAGCGAGACGGAGGCAACTTCACCGAGATCGACAGCTTCGCCTATGACGCCCACGGTAACCGCACCAGCCAAGGCGGCCAGAGCTTCACCAATAACGCGGCCGACCAAGTCAACACCCAGACCTATCGCCTCTCTACTTAACGGATCAACACATTCCGCATGCGACTCTCGACCAACTCAAGATCGGGAATCTCCAGCCCGGATGACTCCTTGAGGCGAGCCAGAGTGGTCGACCTCATAGCTCGACAATAGGCTCTACGGGTCGCAGTGACAAGTTCTGGCAGAGTCTCTCGGCGCTCCTCCACCAAGAAGATGTGCCAACCGATGGGGGAGGACACCGCACCACTGACGGCACCGACAGGCAGCAAGAAGATCACCGCACTCAACTCAGTAGGGAAGTCCGACTTAGTTTTCCAGCCGAGATCTCCGCCGCGCTCTCGGGTCAGAGGATCGAGAGAAAAGCGCTGGGCCAGTTCAGAAAAATCGACCCCAGCCTCAAGTCGGTCCACCACATCCTTGGTTGCCGTTTGCCGGTCCAACAGGATGTGTCGAAGTCGAACCCTGGTGAGATGCTCCTGATTCCTCTCAAAATAGTCCTCCAAGAGAACCTCTCGCTCGCCATCTGGGACATCGTTCCAGGTGATCTGATCGAGGAGCACCAAAGTTCTCAATCGCTCCTTGTACTCCAACTCGGTGGTGTCTCCACTGTCGAGCTTGGCCACCACTTCGGGGTCGTACAGCCACTCGGACCAAGTGCTCTCCACCTCGTCTTCATCAACCTCGAGCCCACGGGCAGCGGCCTCGCTCTCTACCATGGCCCGCCCCACCAAGTCCCCCAGGACCTCCTCGGCGTGGCGCTCTACTAGGGTGGCATAGAGTTGCCGGACCCTAACAGCCTCGGTCTTTCCATAGGTCACCAAAGCCGGGTCTCGAAAAGCTAAGAAAGCTAACAGGCACAGCAAGCCAAAGTTCAGCAGCAGTGAAATGATGAGAGGGCCCCGAGTCATTCTCAGCCTTTTAGGATTCCACAGAGATCTCCCTGCTACCCTGAATGAGCCTTTCACCAACACGTGACCAAGATCCGCAGGGATACCTCTTCGATTGTTGGAAGCAGCCTCTTGAGCAAGACTCGGGAGTCCCTCCTCCCGAAAGTCAAGGAAAGGACCACTTCACAAGCATGACTGAGACCCTCGCCATCGAGCCCGAAACACTACTGGTCAACACCATTCGAGGACTAGCCATGGACGGCCCGCAAAAGGCCAATTCGGGACACCCTGGAACAGCCATGGCCTTAGCTCCCATTGGCTGGGCGCTCTACGGCAGAGTTATGAAGCACAATCCGAAGTCGCCAACCTGGGTCGACCGAGACAGATTTGTCCTCTCCTGTGGACACGCTTGCATCCTGCAATACAGCCTGCTTCATCTGTGCGGATACGAGGTCAGTCGCCAAAATTTGATGGACTTCAGACAATGGGGGAGCAACACTCCCGGCCATCCCGAATACGGACATACCCCCGGAGTGGAAACCACCACCGGGCCCTTAGGCCAAGGGTTCGCCACCGCAGTGGGAATGGCTCTGGCCGAGCGGCACCTGGGCAGTCATTTCAACCGCCAAGGTTATCCGGTTGTCGACCACTTCACCTACGTCATTGCCTCCGACGGAGACTTGATGGAAGGAGTCTCTTGCGAAGCGGCATCTCTGGCTGGACATCTAGGCCTGTCCAAGTTGGTGGTCTTCTGGGACGACAATAAAATCACCATCGAAGGAAACACGGATCTCGCCTTCAGTGAGGATGTGGACGCGCGCTTTGAAGCCCTCGGTTGGCATGTTCAGCGTTTGGACGATCAGAAAGTTAATGATCTCGATGCCATCGAGATGGCTGTCGCGGCAGCTAAGGCTGACCCCAGACCGTCGCTGATCTCGGCGCGCACCCATATCGCCTACCCGGCGCCCAACGCCATCGACACCTCGGAAGCTCACGGCTCGCCTCTGGGGAAAGAAGAGATCAGTCTCACCCGAGAGCGACTCGGATTGCCCGCCAATGAGACCTTCACTATTCCTGAAGAGATTGCGTCTTTCACCAAATCGGTCTTAGACCGGGGAGCCCAAGCCGAAGAGCACTGGAAGAAGATGTTCCAAGGCTACCGCAACGCTCATCCCGAACTGGCTCAACAATTCGAACTCTGGCACTCCGGGGAACTCCCGTCGAACTGGGATCAAGGTCTACCAGCCTTCGAAGACGGCAAAGCTCGGGCCACCCGAGTCTCCTCTGGAGAGGTCCTCCAAGTGTTGGGCCAAAATCTCCCAAACCTCATTGGAGGGTCAGCCGATCTAGCTGGTTCCACGAAAACCCTGATGAAATGCACCACCTCTCAATCTCGGGAAAGTCCAACAGGTCGCAACCTTCACTACGGTATCCGGGAGCACGCCATGGCTGCCATGGTCAATGGACTTGAGTTGCACAAAGGCTTGATCGGATTTGGGGCCACCTTCTTCGTCTTCACCGACTATATGCGGCCCAGCCTGCGACTGGCAGCCTTGATGGGAATCCGGAGCATTCACGTCCTCACCCACGACAGCATCGGCCTCGGAGAAGACGGACCGACTCATCAAGCGGTGGAACATTTGCCAAGCTTGCGGTGCGTACCAAATATGACCATCCTCAGGCCCTGCGATGCCCACGAAGTTCGTGAAGCCTGGCGGACAGCGATCGCTCATCAGGGCGGACCAGTTCTGTTGGTGCTCAGTCGACAGGATTGTCCGACCCTGGAGCGCAGCGATTCCGGGCCCTACAGTTCCGCCGAGGGCCTAGCCAAGGGGGCCTACATTCTTTCGGAAGGTCAAAAGCCGGAAACCCTAGATGGGATATTCATTGCTTCAGGCTATGAAGTTCACCCATGCCTTGACGCCCAAAAGGAGCTCGAGAAAAAGGGGCTCTCCATCCGGGTGGTGTCCATGCCAAGTTGGAGGCTCTTTTCTGATCAGCCTCAAAGCTATCGCGACCAGGTCTTGCCGCCCAAGGTACGCAAGCGCTTGGCAGTGGAAGCGGCAGCAACCTTTGGTTGGGAACGTTGGGTCACCGAAGACGGAGCAGCCCACGGCCTAGACCACTTTGGCGCATCGGCGCCCTGGCAAGAAGTGATGGAGCGTTTCGGGTTTTCCGGCCCGGCACTAGCTAAGAAAATGGAGAGCTTACTCTAAAGAGGCGCTCGGAAGACCTAATGAGTCAGAGAATGAGAGAGGTACCTTAACCCATGTCCAATGCGAAATCCCAAAATTATCTAGACCTTGGAGTCTCTCTATGGCTCGACTCCCTCAGCCGAGAGATGCTCGATTCAGGCTGGCTGACGGAAAAATTGCAAACCTGGGGCTTGCGGGGTCAAACCAGCAATCCCACCATATTCGAAGGTGCGGTTTCCAGTGGCAGCGCCTATTCTGAGGCGATCAAGAAGGCTGCCTCAGCCGGACTCGATGCCGAAACGACCTGCTGGCAACTCATGATTGAGGATGTCCAAAGAGCCTGCGACCTCTTCAAAGACCTTTATCATTCGAGCGAACACCAAGACGGGTACGTTTCCCTGGAACTCGACCCCACCAGAGCCAACGAAACCGAAGCCAGTATCGCCCAAGGCCATGAGATCTGGAAACGGGTCGACCGCCCGAACCTGATGATCAAAGTGCCGGCCACTGAGGCCGGTCTTCCGGTGGTCGAAGAACTGCTCTACAGCGGATACAACGTCAATGTCACCCTTCTTTTCTCAGTGGACATGTATCGCAAAGTCATGCATCGGTTTCTGTCAGCCTTGGAGCGTCGCGCTCAGGAGGGCCTCAAGGTGTCTGGCATCGCCTCGGTCGCCAGCTTCTTCATTTCCAGGGTGGATTCCGAGGTGGACGCCCGCTTGCAGACCCTAGGGACTCCGGAGGCCTTGAACCTCTGTGGCAAAGCCGCTGTCGCCAACGCTCGGGTGGCTTATGCCGCCTACCAGGAAGTCATCGCCAATTCCGAGCGCTTCCAAAAATTGCGTTCTCAAGGAGCCCAAGTGCAAAGACCGCTCTGGGCCAGCACCTCCACCAAGAACCCTGAGTACCCGGACACTCTTTATGTGGACGAGTTGGTAGGCCCAGACTGCGTTAACACGGTCCCGGAGGCCACTCTGGAAGCAGCTCTAGACCACGGGGACCCGAAAGTTACCCTAACCTCGGAGAACGAAGAACTCGCTCGACAGCAGCTGAAGAGTCTCGAGAAATTGGGCATAGATCTCCAGGAGATCACCAATGTGCTCCTGGTAGAGCAGGGGGTCGGCAAATTCGAGCAATCCTTCCGCTCCCTCCTCAAAGTCCTTGAATCCGCTCTGTCCGAGCAGCAGGCCTTCAGCGCGTGAATCCTTGAAACGCCCAGAACCCATCATAGTTGACTCGGAGAGCTTTTTCCAAGAGGCCCTAGAGTTGGTCTTGGACCAACTGAATCGAAGATCACTGGCTCAGCCTTTTCATCTATTTCTCTCGGGGGGCTCAACCCCGGCCGAACTCTATCGACGACTTTCGGAGTCTTCGGTAGCCTGGGAGAACGTTCATCTTTGGTGGGGAGATGAACGCTTCGTGCCCCACGATCATCCAGAAAGCAATTATTGCATGGCCCATCGCACTCTCTTGAAGGCCATCGACCTGCCTCCGTGGAGACTCCACCCTTGGCCGATCTTGAGCACCCCTGAGCTTTCGGCGGATACCTACTCCAGAGACCTGCATCGCTTCTTCATGGACGGGAACGATCGAATCGATCTCCAGATTTTAGGCATTGGAACGGATGGACATACGGCATCGTTGTTTCCTGGAAATCCGGCCCTGGATGAAAAAGATCGCCTTTGTGCCGTCAGCCGGGATGGAGCCACCAAACTGCAGAGTCGGCTGACCCTAACTCTGCCCACTCTAAATATGAGCAGCAAGGTTCTCTTTTTGGCTAAAGGTTCCGAAAAAGCCGAAGCCCTCGCGTCGATCTATCGAGAAGCATCCTTGCCCGCCGCCCTAGTGAGCGGCCAAGACCAGACCCTGATCCTTCTCGATGAGCCTGCAGCATCAAGGCTCTAAAAATAGAGAAACCCTCTTCCCTGACTCGAATCTTAATCGAATCTGAGAAGAGGGCTCTGCGGCAACATCAAGGCCGTTGAGGATCCTGACGAAGCAGTCTCCTATGCGTTAGCGGAAATTTTCCGGCTTCTCCGTACTGACGCGGGCTGGTCTCTAATCGTCCTCACATAAGCCTGCAGCATTTCTGCCACCTTGCGCTGTTGTGAGGCAGACAGAGAAAACAGCTCTTGCAATGCCTCCCGAAGATCTCCATCGAGAACCTTCTCCGTTTTATAGCCCTCAATCCGATCCAAAAGGTCATCCACCGGAATCTGCTCTGGAGCATAACCGGCAACCAACAATGTTCGGTCAACATCAGCCTGGATAGCTCGTGCAATCTCCAGCACCTTGTCCTTGCGAGGAACGTATCCGTCCCTCTCTATCAAGGTCACATAACTCGGATCGATCTTGGCCAGCTCGGCAAGTTTCCTACGAGTCAACTGCCTGGCTTTCCGACGCTCTTTTACGTAGTTCGCCCAATCCTGATTTTTCATGTCTCGACGCGCCCTCCTTCGTTTGAGACTTTGCCACTCAGAGTATAGCAAAGCCTCGAATGAATTACAATCAATTCTAGAGAAACGTTCATACTATCGGTCGTGCCAAGGCCCTCGTTAGGAGAGCAGCGCCAGGTCCCTCTAGCTGAAATCCTACTACAAGGAGTCCCGAGCCCACTCGAGCCGGTCTCCATGCAGAAGCATCTCACTCGCTTCAAACTCCGAAAGGTCAGGGACCTTTTCAGAGCCTTCGAACTGTTGAATCCATCCTTTGCGATCCATCCAAACCCCTGAACGGGAGATGACTGGTCCGCTATCTTGCGTAGAGAAAAGATTTACTCCTAAAAAGAGACTTTCTTCCATGCCAAGGGAAAAAACATGGGAAAGGGTAGGCGCCACGTCGATCTGCCCCCCGAAAGTTCCCGTCAATACGGGGGGCAGAGCGGACTCACTCTCCAAGATACTCCATACATCCTCCACTGTGAACAGCACCCCTGGAACCATCCGGGATTGGGGATACCCGTCGTAACCAGCCGACAGAAGCTCGCGTTCTGGAAGTTGAGCATCGTGGTCTCCCGCCAAAAATAGCACCGTTTCTCGACCTCGTTCGGTCTGAGCCAAGTCCTCAACGAACTCCCTGAGCGCCTGATCTCTGAAGTGACAACACCGAAGATAGTCGACCAGCATGCTGCCCTCAACAGGCTTTGGAAAATCGACGTCTTCGGGTTTGAGTTCCCCGTATGGATGGTGACACATCACCGTAACCACGTAGGCAAAATAGGGTGAGGTCTGCTCTTTTAAGTGGTCGGCCACCTGAGCCAGCAAAGCCGAGTCAACCAAACCCCATCCCCGACGATCTTCCAAAGGGTTCTGTGCGGGGAGGTCTCGCCGAAACCAGCGATGCTCAAACCCGTAAGACTGCGACATAGTTTCAGCGTTCCAGAAAGTGGGCTCCGACGGATGGAAGTACAAAGTGCTGTATCCGGCGTCTCGAAACAAAGTGGGCAGCCCCACGTACCGGTGGCTCGGATAGGCGAAGGGAACCGGTCGAGACGCAGGGGGATGGAGAGACTGAAGAAACAAGAACTGACCGTCGGCCGAACGTCCTAAGTGAGTTTGATCCAAAAGGCGAAAGTAGGTGCCAGCTTGAGCCGCCGCTCTCAGAAAAGGCATTAGGGGACGCCCGTCCACTTCAGCGTGAAGAGCAAAATCCTGGAGCGACTCCAACTGAATAAAGATCAGGTCGCGGTTCGCAAAACGACCTCGTTCCTCGGTGGGTTCCCGGAGAGACTGCCGCGACCGAGACACCAAGGGAGCCACCTTTGACTGGTCAAATCGAAGACCCCCTTCAAGGCCCAGATGAAGTCGCCCCCATTCCCAAGCATCGTAAAGGTGATAAAAGATTGGACCGAAGATTTTGCCGATGGCGACATTCTGGAACCGTCTTTGAAGTTGCACCGCTCGCACCTCGGGCAAAGTTGCCACGGTTGCGGCCAGGAGAAGCACACTGACTGCCAGGATTCCCAAATCCCTCCGTCGGCTTCGGTTTTCGGCGGACTCGTCGACCTTGACCCACAGCCTCCAAGCCCCCAAAAAGACCACCGGGAAGAGCGGCAGAAGTAGATCTTCTCCTCGAATCAGACCCAGGAGACTTTCGCTGGCTGGCCCAGCCTGATGCCAACCTTGAAGAAGATGCAGAGAGGGGAGGTCGCGGAAGAAGCGATAGTACCAAGCGTCGATTAAGAAGACTGCAGAACTGACTGAGAGCAAAGTCACCCCAGCGACTCCTTGCCCTGTTCTCGGGAGCAAGGATAAAACGGCAACCAACACCAAGAGGCCGACATTCTCTAGAGAAGGGGCAGAAATTGCTTGAGAGTAGCCTAGAAGAAGGTGATGGAGGACCAGAGACTGGATCTTCAATAGACCCACGGCGACACCAGGCAGAACGAAAGGAGTAAGGAGAATTCGGATTCGAGACTTGGACTGAGTGCTCACCTAGCAGCTTTTGACTGAGTGAGGTGGGCTCCTTCGATGGAACTGAGGAAGAGGCGATCAGTCGGAGCGGATGAGGCCCCACAAGAACAAGAGAGAAGTGGCTGCGGTGAGCGGATATTCAGGACCATAGAGAGGGGAGGTTGCGAAAGCTAGCATCGATGTCAAGAGGCCGAGTCCCCAAAGTTGCCATTGAGAACGTTGCTTGAATCCTGTTGCGTGCATCATGTCTTCTTGCTCCTTCATTATGAAACTATTCTATAGAAGCTCCTGGCCTGCAATCTGTGACCGAGTTCACTTTTATAAAAGAGAGCGACGGAGCCTTAATCACCAAAATCCTCGGCTTAGAGCACAAAGACGAAAGTTCTCCTGGTTTAGAAACTCGGTTGTGGAGTGAAAAATAAAGCTAACAGACGAACTTGGAGGCCTTACCTTGAAACTGCAACAATTCTGCGAAGAACTCGAACGTCAACTTTCCGAAGCCGAAAGTTGCGAGGAGAAGGTTGAGCGCACTGAGTCTTTGCTGCTCGAATTGAGCAAAGCTGGAGCGGGCTGTTCGGAGAACTGGAGTTGCTCTGGCGAACGTTACGCGCGCCACCTGGTGTTTCACGGAGCCCAGTCCGGCTGTTGCATCGTGGCCATGGCCTGGGGCCCTGGTCAAGGTACACCGGTCCACGACCACGATGGAACCTGGTGTGTCGAATGCTGTCTCGAAGGAGAGCTCGAGATCGTCCGCTACGAACTCCAAGACACCTGCAAGGAGGCGGGGGAGGAACAGTATCTATTTGAAGCGGTGGATTCTGAGCGCGTCGGCCCTGGCAACGTCGGCTGTCTCATCCCCCCTTACGAGCATCACGTCATCAGAAACCCCTTCGACAAACGAGCCGTCACTCTGCACGTATACGGTAAGGAACTCACCAAATCATCCTGCTTTGAGCCCATCTCTGGGAACCGATATCGGAGGGTTCAAAAGCCTTTAGCCTACGCCTGAGGAACTTGAGGAACCCGAATCCTCTTCGACTTCAGGCTCGGCGTGGATCTCGTCGACGAGCGCTTGATTCTCTTCGTCTAGGAGCTCATCGAGAGCCTGAGTCAAGCTTTCTTTGCTAGGCTTTTTCTTGCCCAATTTAGCCAAACGTTGGGTCAAGGACTGACCAAAACGCTTGGCCAGAATCCCGAGTTCCCCCTTACTAGGCTTCTTCCCCGTCTCAAACCAGCGAATCACCAGAATCCCAATGGAGAGGGTGGTTGCTGAGGCGATAGAAGACGAGAGCGCCCACCCCGGAACCCCGCCGAGTTTGCTGAGACCACCAAAGGCCGTGCGGGCCAGCATCCCTGCTCCAATGGCGGCAACAAACTCTCGGCCGCGTCTGAGGTCCATAGGCTGGTCGTAGATCTTGGCCAGAGTCGTAACCAAGAATACCTGGACCATGGTGAGGGGTATCAAGTCCATAAAAGGGATAGGGGTCAAAGCGATGAGAGCTGAGTACAGAGTACTACGTCTCACGGCCTGCCAGGCCAGAGATTTTCGGTAGGCGGGCAAAAGCAGGCCCAATTGACCCAATAAACGAGGCTCGAGGGCCGCTATTTCAAGCAGAACCCGCTCCAGACCCGTCCCGAGTTCAGCCGAAATCGGGAGCACCCGTTCCGGGGGGATCCCCAAGGTCCGCCCGGCCGCCAGCAGAACGGTGTCCTGCTCGCTGCGGGCCACTCGATCGATCTTGTTCAGCAGCACCAGGAACGGCCGACCCAAAAGCTTGAGCTCAACAAAGAGGGCTTGGTCGGCCTTGGTCACGCTTCGGGTGGCGTCAAAAACGATCAGCAGAAAATCGGATTCTTGAGCGGTGCGCAAGGCGATGTTCCGCTCCTGCTCTCCCTCTTCTCTGGCATGGTCAGCGCCGGGAGTGTCCACCAGAGCAAAAACCTGTGTGGCCTGCTCTTGAACTTCCTTCGTGGTGCCTGGAACCGAGGAAACTTCAGCGGGGTCGCTGCTGCCCGGGGTCAAGGAATTGAACAGGGTAGACTTTCCAACGTTCACTGGTCCAACGATGGCCAAACGGTGTAAAGGAGCTACGGCAGGTCCGGCGGTTCGAGCTACCAATTTCAGGAGATCGTTGACCGATGCGGGGTTGCGCCGAATCAATCCGGAAAATGCTCCCATGGTTAGTTCGAGCTCTCTCTGCATATCTCTAGGCAGAGCGCTCCAGATATCTCTCACGGTTTGCCGACTATCAGGTGGAAAGGTCTCTAAAAAGGTCTCAAAATCCGACTTCATACCGAAAGCTTCTCAGAAGAGGGCGATCCCCCTCCACCTCGGACTTGCCTCAAGTACTCGTAAGTCGCTATACCTAAGGCGGTGCAGACATTGAGACTTCCCTTGTATCCGAACATTGGCAACTCCACTCGATGGTGGGTAGAGGCCAAGAGCGACTCAGAGATTCCATCCACCTCACTTCCTACAATGAGGGCCGTCTTGCTCGGCCAGGCAAAGTCCCACAGAGACAAAGAGCCTTCCCCGTTCTCCAAGGCGACCAAAGAGTAGCCCTCCCTACGCCAGAGATCGACCATCTCATTTTCTACCTCCCACTTTCGCCAGCAAACATATTCGGTGGCACCCAGGGCGGTCTTTTCAACCTGAGTGTGGGGGGGATGAGGGGTCACGCCCAGTAGAGCTATCTGCTCGACTGCCGCGGCATCCGCAGTCCTGAAGATCGCCCCGACGTTGTGAGCGCTGCGGACCCCGTCTAGAATCAAACGCAGCGAACTTCTCGGCAGATCTGGGAGTGCCGACTTTGGGAGTTGAGCCGTATGGGGCTCCACCAGTCGAACGTCCATCGTGTCAGGGATTTTATACCGCCGTGCCACGGGTTGTCCACATTCCAGGTAAGGATCCATCCACTCTGGTCGCGTCGGATCTCGCTCTGATGTCTCAACAGGCCTTTGAGCGTTCGCCTCAAGGGTAGCCGAGCGCTTGGCTGGCATTGCCACACCCACGAAGGAGCGGGTGCCCGGCGCTTCCTCACCTGGCCTTGCCGGCCCAATCAAGACACGATGGCTGAACAAAGCAGCCCGACTCCAGGCCCAGCAGCAAAGTTGAAGGGAAGAAAGAGGAGTAAGAGGAACTATGCGGCTCGAACGGCGAGAGGTGATTACGATGAACGGTTTTTTCTCATGGTTTAGGAAGGTCGACAAGGTCAAGTTTGTTTCCGTCGAAGGACACAGTTTGACTTTCAAGACCCAGAAGGTCTATCAGGTGGGTGATCAACCGGTAATTTCCATTGCCATCCCCGTTTCCACTGGAGGGGCCGAGGACTTCCGCCTCCCGGTGACTATCAGAACAGTGAGAGTCGTTGGTCCCAAAGCAGTGGTCTGCGTAGGCGATGTCCCCGGTGCAGCCGAGAGCGTCGAGCAATTGAGAGAACTCCTCCACAGCCTAGACCCCAAGACCGGCGAAGTGATTTCGGCGCAGGCTGCTGCCGATGTCGACGCAACCCGGCGCGCTCCTCGCTACAACTGGAGTATCCGAGTGCTCTCCAAAGACCTAGTCGGTTTCCGAGCGATCTCTCTCGACTTCAACAGACTTGGCCTAAAGCTCTCAACCGAAGGCCCGTCAGAGTTGGGCAAGATTATCAATATGACTTTAGAAATCGAAACCGCGAACACCCGAGAGTTGCTTTGCCAGGGGGTGGTGCGGTGGTGTAAGGAAGTTAACAGAACCACCTATGAAGTCGGCGTTGAGTTCACTGAACTCGACCCGGAAGTAGCCCAGGAGCTCGAAAACTTTGAACGATTCCTGGCTACACGAGAAACCAACGACGTGGCCAGGCGTCAGGCGCTCGATGCTGTCTACTACGAGACCGAAAACTTCGGTCCTGGAGTCGACAAGAAGCAGGCAGAAGAGCCCTCGGAAGATCCGGATGCCACCGGGACGCAGGAGGAGACCCCTGCCACTCCCACATCCTGAGCGCCCTGATCCTTCTAACCTCAGTGACGAGCGGACCTCAGAGCAACAGCTAGCCTTGCTCTCGCGCGCCAGCCTTCTTCTCAATCAGTTGCTGGGTCAAGAGATCAGTTCCCTCGATTTCTGCTTTCACTGGCAAGAACTTTCACCAAAGATTGGCCTAATGAGTGAGGTCGACAACCTGGTTTCGAGGTTCCTTCAGACCTCCGAACTGGGTGCCCTCGACCGCGCCTTGGCCCTCCTTCCACCCAGACCACCGACGGCAGAGATGCCCGATTCCTCGTCGCACCAGGACTGGCGAGCACCTTGGAAGGTCTCGAGCCGCCGACTTCGAGAGACGACCTATCTGGACCTGAAATGCCGCAGTTGCGGTTGGGAAATAACCATTGCTGGAGAGCATGCTGCGAACACCGAACTGAGGCTTCCCTTCGAAGAGTTCCACTGTCCCGAATGCAGCCCCTAAGGAGCCGCCAGCCATAAATTCTGCGTAAAGATTCACCGAGGACCAGGGCACCGCAAGAAATCGGCGAAGCGGTTCAATATGACGAAACAAGAAGAGATCCTTATTCGACATCTGATCGCTTTGATTCAAGCGGATGGCTTGATCAAGCCAGAGGAAACGGGGTTGCTGGCTCAAGTTCTAGGCCGACTGGATTTAGAACCGGAAGACGTCGGCACAGCTGGCCGGTGGCTCTCTGAGCCTCAAACGGTGAACACCGAGGACCTCAGAGAAGCCTTTGACAATCCTCAAGAGCGGCAAGTCGTCGCTTCAGTCTTGCTTGAGATTGCACGCTCAGACTCTGTTATAGGACACGAAGAGGTGCGTCTCTTAGACCAGATGGCCGCTGCCCTCTCCGAAGGTTCGAAGTGAGCCGAAGCAGAAGTAGCTTCACTCTCATTGGCTTACTCATAACCTGGTCCCTAGCAACCACGACCCTACCTGGAGACGCTCAGTCCCTCTCATCACCCTCAAACCTTACCGTGGTCACCGACGGAGAAATGTTTCAAGGACGTTGGGATGCGGTCCCAGGGGCAAGCTATTACGAGGTCTGGACTAAGCTCCACGGCGACTGGAGATTTGACAGTAAGGACCACTCATTATCCCCGTTTACCTCGTCTTTTGAAATCCGTGGCTCCGACGACCGCACCCGATTCAAGGTTCGAGCCGTCGCTCCCAACGGAGAACACAGCCAAATCAGAAACGAAACCACAGCAACCCAGATGTCGGACAAGTCAATCCCACAGACGCCGACAGGGTCAGCGTACCCCTCGTCCAAGGACGGTGACAGCGAGTTTGATCCCCAGGCCCCACCCCCCCCTCCGCCTACTGGACTCTTCGCGGTTTGGGACGAACCCCGAGTGATACGCTTGGTTTGGAGCGGAAGCGCTGAAACCGCCAAATTCTCGGTGGAAGAGGAAATCGACGGACGCTGGATATCCCCCGCGAAGATCGTTTTCCCTCGAGCTACGACAGCTCTCATTGAGGACCGGCCGATGCCTGGACCCTACCGCTTCAGAGTTCGAGCCGTTGGCAAAAATGGACGAGCCTCCGAACCCAGTCGCCCTACGACCCTACAGAGATGACCGCTTGCTCCATGAGGCTCCCACGAAAAAAACCTCCTCGAAGACGGTGTTTCGAGGAGGGCGAATAGGAAACGGATCTTGAAATTTTTGTACCGTCAGGTCCTATCTCAAGTATAACAGAAGAGTAACCCTCTAA
>JBJHCR010000163.1:0-14257 GCA_050486105.1 Vulcanimicrobiota bacterium | reverse complement strand
CACTATCTAGCTAGATGTGATTCGAGGTCATTTCTGAGAGCGAAATTTTTGGTTCTTCCCTCTCACCAGTGTCGTTAGCCATGACTAGCTCCGAAAGCAGATCCTCTTGCTCCAAGAGGTGCCCTGCATCCTCGCTCAATCGCTCTAGAACTTTGTCAACATCGGTGTCTTTGACTCCAGCTTCGAGCAGTCGCTCCCTAGCCTTGTCTTGGTCAAACTCGCCCGTTGCGACGTCCCTAAGGTCATCAAGGGAAACAACCCCATCGGTGTTTCCACCGCCCGGATTGTCGAATACATCGAAATGCTGATCGAGACTTTCGAGAGCTTCATCGGTTCGCTCTTGCTCAGGGTCCGAAGGGGAGGTACCTGAACTTCCTGCGCTTCCGGCAGAACCATATCCCCCTCTAGTTTGCAGGTGGTCTGGACCACGAGTGTCCCCACCGAAATTTTGCTCCAAACCCTTCATCAGAGGAGCGATCCCTTTTGGATCTGTAGACGAGCCCCGAGATTCAGAGGAGCGCTCGAGGCGATCAGGTATCAAGGTCCTAGGCTTATCGTCCTTCACCTCAGAATGAGATGGCCTCCTCAGAAGATGCGCGTTTGAAGTCGACTCACTCCTCTTGGGCTCCCGAAGGATCCTGCTTGAAACCGGACTCTTTTTCTCGATTGTTCTCATGGGAGGACCTTAGCACCAGAAAGTGTTTCTCGGGTGTAATCCCTCTATAGGTTGTGACCTGTTTGTAACAAATTCACCAACTGACTCCTGCTCGAGGACTCAGCCGGGGTCGAAGTCGAGCGGGTCCTCGCTTCGTCCCCCGCCTCCCGCTGCCAGGCCACCCAAGGAGCCAGCCTTTCTTGGTGGCCTGGCCGGGCGATTGACGAGCGCTCCGCATGAACCCTTCGGGTACACTCGATGTCGGCGTGCCGGGGAACGGCTCAGGGTGGGTGCCGCAGTGCTCTACTGGTAAGCCAACCGCCCAGCCGAGACTGTTTCAGGATCTCCGCAGGCCTGCATCCACCCACGATCGAAGCCGTAGAAAGCGGGGGAATGGATCTGAGAAGGGAGAACATTGAGGTGCAGGTCGGCTTTGTGCTCTTTCCTGGCTTGACTCAGCTGGATCTCACCGGTCCTCTGCAAGTGCTTCATCGACTTCCCGGTTCGGCTATGCACCTCTTGGCGCGCACGATGGAACCTGTGCCGTCGGATTGCGGTCTATCTCTGCTCCCGACAACCACCTTTTCTGATTCTCCCGAATTGGACATGCTGTGCATTCCAGGCGGTTTCGGGGTGAGCCAGGCTTTAGAGGAACCAGAACTCATGGAATTTGTCCGCTCCTCTGGAGCCGGGGTTCGATACCTCACTTCAGTCTGCACCGGAGCCTTCATCCTGGGGGTTGCCGGTTTCTTGAAAGAAAAGCGAGCGACGACTCACTGGGCCTACCACCATCTTTTGACCAAAGTCGAGGCAATACCGGTTCAGGCCCGCGTTGTGCGAGACGGCCAGGTGATCACCGGAGGCGGGGTGACTGCGGGAATCGATTTTGCCTTTGCGGTGGTCAAGGAGGTGGCAGGGGAGGACATCGCGCGGAAAATTCAGGTGGGTTTGGAATATCGCCCGGAGGCGCCGGAGTTTCCAGCCCCAGGCTCGAATGTACTCAGCGAGGTCTCAGGGGGTTACCGAGATCGGATACGGCAGTTTTCACGAGAGCTTGAAGGGGTCATTCCCACCGCAGGATTTGGCGACCAATAGACGAGCCGTTGGCCATATTCAGAATCTCCAGGCGAACACTTTAGTTCGCAATCCTGAAGTGGAATCTTGAGCCGGGCCTTGGCCAGAATTGAATCCTGGCCCGAGGAAGCCCGTGGATATGACCCTACACCGTGACTTTCAAAATGTGCGCCTATGGTGTGCGCACTTCTAGGCTATCTTAGCCTCAAGAATCCGCCCGCTATCTGCGCGGTGAACGTCCATCTTGGCCGCGAACATCGCTTACACCACCTCGAAATTTTCAGGTCTACGCCTTGCCAGCTTGGAAATCCGCGATCAAGGTCACCATCTCCAACATCATAGAGCTAATCGTGAGGGCCGTGATTTCTCCGGGGTTGTCTAGTGGTGGCGTATAACAGACGATGTCGGCCCCCATCAAATTTAGTCCGCGGAAGCCCTGCAGCAGTCGGATCACCTCACGTATTGTTAGACCGTTGATCTCCGGGTCCGCCACCCCGGGGGCATAGGCCGGGTCGATCGCGTCCAGGTCGAAGCTCAGGTAGGTCGGGCCATCACCGATAATCTCCCGAATCTCCTCAAGCACGGACTCCACACCCCGATCCGCTACCTCGCTGGTGGTGATGACCCGAGCGAAATTGTCCTTAGCCCAATCGTCCATCTCCAGGAGAGCCATGTGACCACGAACGCCAATCTGCACGGTGCGGCGGGGGTCGATCAGACCGTCTTCGGTCCCGGTCATAAAGCCTGCGGCATGATTGCGAGTGCCGAACCCCGGCGGTGCACAGTCGGTATGGCTGTCGAAATGGATCATACCCAAAGGGGTATCAGAGAATTTGGTTTCGCGCGCAGCGCGGAGGATGGGCCAGGTAATGGAATGGTCTCCGCCGACACTGACTGGCGTGATGCCGGCCTCGAAAACTTTCCGAAAGTAATTCTTGAAGTCCTCGGCCGCCATATCCGGGTTCAAAACTCGGGGCATGGGGGCATCGCCGAGATCTCGGACCCGGGCCAACTCGAAGGGGTTAATTCCGAACTCACGGTGAGAGCGATGGTAGGACGTGGAACGATTGCGCACCGCGCGCGGGGCGAGATATTGCATGCGCTCGATTCCGTTGCCACCGCTATAGGGAACCCCGACCAGCCCGATATCCGTGTCCGTCAAGTCCGGGTTGAATGGACAGCGCAGAAAAGTCGGTATCCCGTACCAATGCCAGTAACCTGTGACCGCGGCCTCGGCTGCCGCCTCGTTCAAATCACTCATGAGCTCTCCTAAGAAGACGTCTATAGGCCTAGGCTAGGTCTTGGCCGGGAACGGTGATTCAGAGATGCGAGACCCTTCACCTCTTTTACGGACGGTAGATCTTTTTACTCTGAAAGAGAGTAAACGAGGGAGCCCAAGGCGAGCTAAACAGCGCGCCCCGGAGCCCCCAAACCAGAAACCTGCCTCCTTCGAAGGGGACCGCACTCAGCTCGGGCAGGACGCCCAGACGTTCGAGGGACCGAGTAGTCACGAGGCTTGCGCATTCTTGGCCGTGTCCTTTGCCAGGTTCCGGTCGGGTGCCACATCTTGCTTACTCAAGATTCTGCATCTTCGTGACCTTTCGACATCAGTTGGTAGCCGTATCGGGTGACGACATAGAAGTACTCGGTGTCTCCCATGCGATCGAAATTTTTTGCCAGCAAGACCCAATCATTCCTGGTAGAGTCGAAGCCCTCGGGACGGGCAACTTGCTGAAGACGGAAGACGAAGCCGCCAAACTTCGAGGGCAGAAAGAAGGTCATGGTCAGGTCGTCACGTTCCAGGAGCACCTCCAGGGGAGGGAGGCGCAAGTGCTGGCGGTCAAAGGAGGAAAGCTCCTCGCTGATAAGCTGATGAAATTGGTCCTGAATGGGGGCGAGCTTTTCCTCGGGGATGTCATGCTTTCTCGTGGGTTCCAGCAAAGGCAGCAGATGAGCGTGGCCAAGGCGCTTAGCGAGGTCCACCGGACGCTCTCCGGCGGCGCAGCGAATAGAGCGAAAATGTCCTTTGGAGAGCAACTTCTCCGCCACTTCTCCAGGGGCGTTTGCCAGGGCCGCATAGTGCAGAAAGGTATACCAAGTCGAGTCGTTGGGGCGGACGGCGTTGATGGTATATCCTGCGTTCCGCTCATCCCGCTGGGCCAAAAGCTCAAAAAGTTCCGGCCAATCTCCGGCCTCGGCGGAAGAAAACAAACGGTGACGATAGTCCGCAGACTCCGGGGTCATCATCTTGGCCACGGTCATTCCATCCCACTTCGACCACCAGGTTTGGGCCGGTCGACTCAAGCCAGTCAAAGCTTCGGAGCGAGCCAACCATTCCTCAGGAATCCCCTCCTCGGCACAGAGCACCACAATGCTGCCAACGATGGCACAAGTGGTATCCATGTCGCCCCCCCCCGGCCACCGTGGCCCACAGAGCCTCGGGATAACTGCCCAGGTGTCGCGCGGCGCACCAGAGGGCGAAGGGGACCGTGTCCTGGCACCTGATCTTCTGGCCGGAACCCAAGGCCGCCGCAGCTTCCTCCGGCTCTCGGTCCAAAGGCAAGGCGAGGGCTTGCTCTAGCTGAGACCGGGTCGCTCCCTCCGGGGTGTGGGACCAGGCCCAGTTCAGCATGGCTCTCCCGTCGAAAGACGACGCTTGAGAGGCCCAAGCGGCTGCTGCGGCCACCGCCATGGCACCCGCCTGCCCTTCTGGATGGGCGTGGGTCACCAGGGCCGAACGCCGGGCCTCATCACGAACTCGCCAGATGTCGTCGGCAAAGTAAGCGCCCACCGGCCCCACTCGCATGGCCGCTCCGTTGCCGCAAGAGCCCGTCCCCTCAAAGACAGAACCGGCGGCCTCTCTCCAGGAAATTCCTTGCCACATCTGATCTAAAACGGTGTGGGCGTTGGTGCCGTAACCCCGGGTGGGATCCCGATGATACTCCTCAGCCAAGAGAGCAGCCAGCGCGTCCGGCAAGATTTCCTGGTGGGCATCCAGACATAAAAATACCGCCCGGGCCATGGCCGTGTCATCGGACCAAGTCCAGGTGGCCGCTGGCAGATCGCGCTTGCGGACGCGTTCCTGGTGTTCCGTGTCCCAAAAGAAGGCCCCCCCGAAAGCATCTCCTACCGCCAAACCCGAGAGGCTTCGTCGGGCGCGCTCTAATCGATGTGAAGCGGGCTCATCTAAGGGCATTCCCTGACCTTAGCAAAGAGATAGGAACACCGCCAGAGCTTGAGCGTTTCGTCGTTACGTTCATTCCCAGGTAGCCTTCGGTCTTTATGGTTCCGCGAGTGAGGTTATCCGAGATGGCCTCAGGTTACTTCGCCAGCGGTCTCTTCTCAAGCGTCGTCAGGTGATCACCGAGCTTCATCAGCCCATAGATGAGGGACTTGAAGACGGTCGTCGGGGGCGGCTTCTCAATGGGGAGGTAGCTTATGCTCACTCAGCGGCGAATTTGCAGCAGTTGGGAGACAGGTGAAGAATTACGAACCCGCTGAAGGTGTTACCAGAGTTTGACACCCGGTGCTGCGAAGGGCGGACATAAGACCCTTGGAGAGGCATTCTCGAGTTAAAGTTCTGTCGAACTTGTCCTTTGAGTCATCGCACTCAGTTCTCGGCGAGACTGCTGTAACCAAAAATCCCGTTCTGGCTTCGAGAGTTTCTCTATGGCATAACGCAACATTGTGCGGGGCATGATTGTCGCGTAGGTCTCGAGAAACTCCTCTAAGGCCACTTTATGGACCTTGCCCACCTCTCTGAGCATCCAACCGCTAGCTTTATGGATCAGGTCGTGCTGGTGAGTCAGGAAACGACGGCAGAGAACAAGTGTTGGGTCGTAGTCTTGGATTTTGATCAGGGCCAAGGTCGCAATTATGGCGACTCGTTCTCTCCAAAGGTGTCGGGAATCGGCCAGATTCTGTAGGATCTGGCGCTCACCGGTGCGCACCAACTCGGCTCCGAGAATCTTGTAGGCTGAACTATCGACCAGATCCCAATTGTTGACTCTGTCCAAGTGACCGAGATAGAAGTCGTTAAGAGCGACCTTTTCTTGAGACGTTCGGGCCCTCTGGTATTGATCCACAAGGATGAATAGTGCGGTCAGGCGGCACTCGTGATACTCATCATTCAGCAGGGCTTCAAGCTGGGATAAAGGGAGATCTCGAGATTTTCTTGCGAGCTTTCTCTGCAAAGGTACGGTGACCCCAATAAACTTGTCTCCTTCGCCATACTCGCCCGGCGCGGATTTGAAGAACTTGGGCAAAAAAAGCGCCTTTTCAGGATCACTAAACGACCACAAAGCCTCTTTGACCTGCTGAGCCTCCACCATCACCGAACTCACCCCCGCTGCCAGGCCACCCAGGGGACCAGTCTTTCTTGGGGGCTGGGGCCGCCGTGGGGGCGGTGGTGGGAGCGCTCTTCAGCGCCCAAAAAACCGTGGTCGGCGGCCAAAAGGATGGTGCACTTGGGGGGCAAAGCCCGCAGGATGGGGGCCAGGCGCGCGGGGGCCTCTTCGGTCAGTTCTCGGAACAAAGGGCTGAGTTCGAGCCTGCTCTGATGAATGCGGTGATCCACAAAATTCAGATGCAGCCAGACCGCCTGGGAGCCTTGGGCTATGACTTCCGCCACCCGCTGGGGATGGTCTTCGGCGCACTTCACCATGACCACCGGTCGCTCCAGAAAGAGCCCGTCTGAGCCCTGGGGAGCGAACTCTTCCCCGCCCAGCAACAGGTTTCGAGCTCGCACGGTGACGGTGGGAAGCTCGGCCAAAACCTGTTCCTCGAGAACCGGCTCTCCGAGTTGCCGCACAAGCCAGGGGCGCCACTGCAGGTATAGGTCCCAGCGCAGGGCATCAATGAGCAAGATGATCAGGGGACGCTGCGGCTTAAGTAGGGGCGCCAGCAGACTTGGAGCCTGGGCCAGGGTGCGCTTGGGCAGAGGCAGCCGGGCCCAACCTTCGGCGGCGATGGCCCGAAGGGACTCTTCCAGGTCGGGGGTTAAGAACTGTTGCTCTCGGTCAAGATAGAGGGCCCGGGAAACCTGCAGGGCAAGCTCGGCCAGGCTTTCCTCGGTGCGCCAGCAGAGACAGGCTTCGGCGGCGGCGGCCAAGACCGGCACGAAGGGGTAGGGGAGGTCCAGACCGATCAGGCTCTGGGCCAACTCCCGGTGCCTCTGAGAGTGGAGTTCGGAGTGGGGCTCGAAGGGCGCGGAGGAAGAGGCCGGGCCTCCCATCAAGAGGCGTAAAGCCCTTCGGCCCAGCTCTTGAGCCACCCCGGGGAAAAGGCGTTCTCGAACAAGCGCCTGGGGCAAGGGCAACCCCGGCAAGAGCGGCTCGAGCAGGGGGCGGAACTCGGCTTCTGCGGCGGCCACCTCCTGGGCGCTGAAGGCTGGAAACAGCGGCTCTTCAAGAGCCCAGGTGTCTCCCTCGTCCAGGGCATAATGGGCCAGCATGGCCTGGGTGGGCCGCAGTTGGTGCTGGGCCAACCAGACCTGCAGGAGGCGCTCACGGCCGGGTTCGCGGCTGCGCACTTCGATCCAGGCGTCAGCCGGAAGGTCTCTCACCGCCAGCCAATCTTCGAACAGCATGCGAAGGCGCGCCGGCGGAAGGGTCACCCCCTGAAACCGTTCCAGCAACTCAGGCAGGTCCCGGCTGACAATCAAGCCTTCCCCGGTCAGGGCCCGATTCACCGCCTCCAAGGTCGGGCCGTCGAGACAGCCCAACAGGCGACCGCTGTTCCGAGGCCAGAAACCCGGACCTCGGCTGCCTTCGGTGGCCACTTCGGTCAAGACCGAAAGCAATTCTTCCAAAGTTTCGACCCGGCCGTGCTTGCCAAGCTGTCGCAGATCGCGCAGGTGGGCCTCCAACGAAGTCCGGCGTTCGGCTAAGGATTCCAGACCGCTCTGCAAGGCTTGCTCGATCTCAGGTTCCAAGTCTTCTTCGTTGGGGGGTTCCCGATGCCAACTCAGGCCGCAGGGGCAGCGAGAAGCCAACACCAGGTGCTCTTCCACCCGGCGCCGGCAAGGCCGGGGCAAGCTCTCCAGGCGCTGCCGCAGGCTACTCACCCTGGGTTCGAACTCCACTCCAACCACCCGTTCTAAGCGCAGCAGGGCTTGCCACTGGGGGAGGGCCTCCAGGCGACGAACCTGCTGAAACACCGGATCGCTGTAATACTCCTTATGAAACTCCAGATAAGCCTGCCGCCGCTCAGCCTCGACCTCGGCAAAGGCGGTGGCGAAGGGCAGCCAACGGGGGAGGGGGTCGGCCACCTCAAGGTCCAGGGGCCAGGACTGCTCGACTTCTGACAGAGCTTCGAGGTTATCGGGCTCTTCTAGTTTTTGGGCCAGTTGCTGGAACTCGCGCAGGTGACCGAGACCGAACTCCGACCAGCCCCGCACCCAAGCCACCTCGCGAGACAAGGTGGCGGCGTGGCTCGAAGACAGGCGCTTCAAACCCGCCGCCGTGCCCTTGAGCAAGCCCACCTGCAGACACAGCTCCTCCACCGCCAGGGCGCACCTCTTCAACTCTTCCAAAGGCAAAAGCTTGCCACTGTCTAAGCGCTGGGCTTGGAGAACCATCTCCTTGACTCGGGCCGATCGATGGGTGAGGTCTTCGAGTTCTCCCCGGGCCTGCTCCCACAATTTGGTCTGTCGGGCCGGGGTGAAGGGGAGCACCTCTTCGGCCGGCCACAGCCACTCCATGGCGGACAGACGTTTGCCCACGCTCGCCTCCAACTGCTTGGTCGGTCCGATGGTCTGAAAGCGAAACCGCAACAGGCTCTCCAGGCTGTCGAGGGGGGTGGCCCGGTCGTTGGCATAAACGGTGGCCCGCCCGGCTTGCACCAAACAGGCCACCAGCACCGCAAAGATGGTGCGGTTTAAACCGTAGGGTCCCTTGGCCAATTGGCAGGCCAACTCGGCCAAAGGAAGCTTCTGTCCGGGCAAGAGCCGATCCAGGATCTGCCCCAACACCGGAGCCCGAGCGGGGTCGGGGTCCAACCGGAAACCCTCTTCGGTGGCCAAAGCCAAGCCTAGGGGTAAGATCAGCTCTCGCACCAAAAGAGGTCCCTGTCCAGAGCAACTTCCGGCCTCGATGAATTCGCTCCACAGAGCGTTCAGATTGCGCACCGTGAGGCAATCCGAGGCCGGAGCCACCTTCAGATGCTTGGGGAAAAGCTGTTCCCACACCGGAGCTGCCAAATGCAAGAGTCGTGGCTTCCAACCCAGAGAGGTCTCGGGGACTGGGTCCTGACCCTTGAGAGAATGGATCTGTCCCTGGAGATAGAGTTCGGCGACCTGCTCTCCCAGGCCGGTCTCAATCTCCCTTTGCTGCTGCCGAAACGGCAAAGTCTCGGCCGAGCCCTCGGCCTCCAACTCCCCAAGCAAGAGGCGGCGGGCTTGGGCCTCGGCCAGCTGCTCTTGCAACTCAGGGGAAGGGTCCTTCGGCTTCCAACACAGACAAGCGGCCCCCATGGCAGAGGAAGAAAAGTGCTGCATCACCGGCGCGAGCAGTTGGCCTTGTCCGGGGGCGGCCATCAGTACCAAGAGGTCCTCCTTGCCCCGCTCTAATCCCTCGAGCAACTCCATCAATTGGGGATAATCGAGCTCCAGGCCAAACTGGAGGCGGACTGTTCTTGGAGTGTTCTGCCACTTCACCGTTTCGCTCGAGGTGATGTTGCGTACAAGCTCTGAAAGCGGGAGGTCCTGACGGTTCGCCAGGAGTAGAGCCTGGTTCCAATCCAGCCTGAAGGTACGGGCCAATTCCCTCAGACGCTTTCTCAACAGCTGCCGGCTGTCGGCCTCAAGATCGATGTGGTAGCACCCCTCGCGGCAGCTCAGATAGCTGGACTTAGCCAACAGTGGCTGCAGAATGTTGGCTTCCACATGCCGGGTGTTCACTGCGGGGTTCAAGCGACTGACCTTCTGCACCGTTAGGCGGGCTAGGCTGCCGGGGTCAGCGGTAATTTCTGCCGGGGACAGCTCCAGGAGGATCAGCACCTTGACCAGCCTCAGGGCTAACTGTTGGTCGGCCTGGCTTTCAAAGAGCCGGGGAATCTCTTTTTCAAGGTAGGTGAAGGCCACCCGGTCGTAGGCCCCGATTTCCGGGGTCTCCCGAATCCGATCTCGGAAATGGTCGTAGATGGCCTCGGCCGTCAGCAGCCGCTCGGGCGCCTCTTCGAGCAAGCCCTTCAGCCCTCGGTGGGGGTCTCCGGCCAACTGAGAGTGCACAAAATCCACCACCCCTCGGTGCCGAGAAAAAAGCGGCATCAAGCTTTCCAGCAACTCCAGGGTGGAGGGATGCAGGGGATAGAAACGTCGAAAGTCGGCTCGAGTCACCAGCCCCGGGAAAGCTCTCTCAAGTTCCTGCCAGAGACGATCGACCTCGTCTTCGGCCCCGGGCTTCAAGCGGATCAGGCGACCTTGAATGAGATCCACCACGTGGCGGGCGCTCAGGGTGAAGCGTAGGGGATAGCGTTCCTTGATGCGCTGGTAGCCGGCCTGCTCTCGGAACCCGAGCTCTTCGAGGTTCTCTTGCAGCGAGGCCACGATCCACAGTGGGAGTTTATCGGACCATTCTCCCAGGAACTGCAAGAAGCGGATGTCCTCATTGAAGGCTCGCTCATCGGGCTTGGACTTAAGAAACTCCGACAGCTCATCGAGCAAGAGCACCATTCCCTGGTGTTCCAGGAGCGAGCCCAGGCGCTCAAAAACCTCTCGGCGATCAAAGCTCAGCCGCAGGGGATTGTCGGGCAGGGTCCCCAAGAAATCTATGGCCCTCTCATAAGCCTGATTTTCGCTGAGGTCGGCGAAGCCTTGGAGTTCCGGGGCTTGCCCGTGGCGGGGGAGGATCAGCTCTCGAAAGTGGCCGAGGAGGCGGCTGCGACCGGAGAGGATCAGATCTAGTCCCGCTCCTCGGACTCGGGCTTCCAACTGCTCCAAGACGATCTGCTCTAGGCTGGAGCTTGAAGGGAAAGCCAGCAGGGGAACCTGGCACACCAACCAGGGTCGGTCCAGGGCCCCTGTGGGGAGGTCTGGGGGAAGCTGCTTAAGGGCCCGGGGGTCTCCTTCGAGCAGTCGACACAAAAAGGCCAAGGCGTGGGACTTTCCGCTTCCATAGTGCCCCTTGAGAAAGCAGCCCAGGCCCTTGGGTTGGTCGAGAGCGCCCAGCAAACGCTGAAAAAAGACCTCCACCTCATCGGTGAAGACAAAGCTTTCCAGAATCTCCCCCTGCAGCCCATGATCGGCCAAATCGGCAAGCTGAATGACCACCCGGATGGGGGGAACCTCGATCAGCTCGCCTAGGGTTTTGGGACGTTCAGACACGGCCACAGGCTCTACTTCTCAAAACCCTTAAAGGCCTTCCGATAAGCGCCCCACAAGGAGCCCAGGCCGGGGTCGGCCGAAGTCAGCTCCCGCACCAAACTTTCCGCTCTCTCCTTTTGCCGGGCCTCGGCGCAGGTCTTGAAGAAGCTGCCCCTGGTGGGATGAGACTTCGGATCCTTGCGCAGCAGGGCTTCCAGGATCTCTAAGGCCTCGGTAAATTCCCCCTGGTCTCTGAGAGCCAAAGCCAACTGCTGCTGCAAGTATTTGTCCTGGGGTCGCTGGGCTAGGGTGCGGCGAAGGTCGGTCACGGCGGTGGAACTGTGCCCGGACTTTCGCCTCAATTGGGCCAGGCGCACGGCAAGCTCAGGGTCGTCTCGATACTCCGGCAACTGGCTCAAGGCTTCGAGCTCGGCCTCGGCCTCCTCGGGGGACAATTGATCTATGGCCAGCAAGGTCAGCACCTTTGGGATATTGGGGTCGGGGTCGGTGAGTTGGGCCTCGGTGAGCAACTCCAGAGCCTCAGAGGTTCGCCCGGCTTGGGCCAGACACTTGGCTCGCACCGTCACCCCGGCCTGATGGTGTTCAGCCAAGAACACCGCGCGCTCCCATTCTCGGGCCTGTTGAAAGAAAACGATGGTGCGCAGGAGAACCGAACCTTGCAGGTGAGCCCTTTGAGCCAAATTCTCGAAAACCGCTCTGGCCTCATCAGTACGACCGGCTTTTTCCAGTAAGCCCCCAAAAAGGGCTTGCCCATAGGGAGGCAAGTGTTTAGAGACCGGCTCGAGGACCTCCAGAGCCTCTTCCGGCCGATTCAGACGAGCCAGGGCGTCTCCTTGGTCTAAGGTCAACTCTAAGGTTCGGCTGCCTTCGCGCTTCAATCGAGCCACTTCCTCGAGCACCTGCTCGAAGCGCCGCTCCAGCCGGAACCGCTTGATCCGTCCACGGGCAGAGTGATAGCTGTGGGTTCGAAGCTCTCGAGGGAGGGAATCGACCTCAGACATGTCGGGGGAGTTCATGACTTGCCTTGAGTTCGTGGTCCCCCAACCCTCAGCCTGTTTCCAAGGGGTCTGAGGTGGGGTAGGCCGGGTCAAGCATCAGTGATCGGTGAAGAAACTGGCCAGGACTGCCGCTCTGGGTCGGGAATTCTCCCTTGTGAAGCACCCATGGCAGCGAAGCAGGAAGGAACCAAGGGTCGGCTCAGGGACGAGCCTAGGGCCGGTGTTGCTGGCTACCGTCCGGAGGGCTGAACCGGCCCGAACTCTGGAGCAAGAACTCCAACCGGAGGCCCTGCCGCTCCCCAAGCCCGAGATTCCCATCAGCTGCCGAAAATGCGGCCACCAGATCACCACCCCCCGGGAGGCCACCAGCGTCGACGGGGTTCACGAACGCACCTTTCGCAACCCCGCGGGGTATTCGTTCCACGTTCTGTGTTATCGTCGAGCCCCGGGCTGCCGGGAGGCCTCCGGGCCGGTCCATCAAGACTCCTGGTTTCCGGGCACCTCTTGGAGTATCGCTGTCTGCGGAGAGTGCCATGAGCACCTGGGCTGGTATTACAGCGCTCGTGACCAGAACAACTTCTACGGCCTGATCGCCACCCGCTTAGTCTTGCCTAAATGAGGGGGCCGAATCAGCTGTCCACGATCTCCTGGCACAGAGCCACGCATTCATCACAGATCATCACCGTAGGCCCAGCGATCAGCTTGCGCACCTCCGACTGACTCTTGCCGCAAAAAGCGCAATTGGGCACAAAATCCTGCGGACGCACCGCCTCCAAAACCTGATGCTGCCAACCCTCAAGCCACTCTTCGGGAGACAAATCGGGGTCCGGCAACTCGGTGGTCACGGCTCGCAGAGGGTCCAGGCTGACCTCCATAGTCCGATTCTCCGTGCGACAGCCAAAGCTCAGCAACCGCCCCTCTTGGTCGAAGTTGGTAAAAACCCCCTCCGTACTCTTGAGCTCCTCGCTCACCCAGTCGCTATCGATGTCCATGAAACGGGAAATACGAGATGGGGGATTCGGGGTCCTGGAGAGTAAGCCCGAATCCTGTGCCGTCCTTCAATCCTTAAGGCTCAAGTCCGAAAACCTCAGGGTCGTCCTGGACAAACCGGCAAAGGCCGGAATAGGGTGCCGAATCCCTCAGGTAGTTAACTCGGTCCCCTCCGGCCTTCCATAAATCGCGAAATTCTCGAAGTCGTTTGAGCCTCGCACTCTTTGCTCTTTTTCTATTGAATTCGAAGATACGAATGGTCTCTGCGCCTCTTTCTCCTTCATCTCGCGAAAAAACCGAACCGTCAAGCCTATATCCGAGATGCTTCTCTGGATGATCCAAGCAGGGATTCAGCAGTAGAGGCTTCTCTAGCTCCAAGTCGTCGTCGGGGGCGTAGGCTCGTATCCCGTCAGAAGCTAGTGGAAAATGTGTTCCCTTTCCTCCTGTGGCGCCGCATTGTGGGTCATCGTATGTGCCCTTATCCTTGTTCCATCTGTTACAGACCGCGCACGCGGGAAACAAATTCGACCACTCATTCAGCAACCAGTAATACCCGGGGTGCCCGGGAGCCTCATAGACCTTTCCCTTCGGCCGGTAATGGTCCACATCGAATAATTGCTCCTGAAGCGGTGCCTCGCAATAGGCGCATTTTTCGTGAAAGAGCTTTTCCAGGGCGGCTTTAACTTCCTCAGCAGCATAGATTTGTCGGCAAAGTCGCCGATCAGCGGAACCCCTCGCAAAATCGGTAATGATCGCTCTTGTTGCCTCCTCGGCTCTTTGGAACCAGTTCGTTGAGGGTCCAATGGTCCTCCCGCAGGCAGCCAGGCGATCTCGTTCGATACGAATCATGGGTCCGGTTGGAACCGAAGGCTCATCAGTTTGTTGGCCAAAGCCATGAGATTCTTTCTCTGCTCTTGGGTCCGGTCTTCCTTGGGAATTCGCGCAAGCTTTGCGTGTTCGTCCAAAAGCTCTTGGACCTCTGGAGAATACGGCTCAACGTCAAAGAGGTCCTCATGGGTGTAGATGTCTTCGACCGAAGCACCGTTAAAATTGGGAGCGGCGTGACAACGCACTTGACTGTCTTCAAAATCCAAGACAAAGACGCTCTCCGGCCGGCAGCCTAGGAGGCTGCTGATTTAATCGGACTCTGTCGCATGGTTTTGTCGAGTTTTGTCGTATAGATCCTCGAACATGTTTCGAGGAGTTGATAGTCAGATG
>JBJHCR010000162.1:0-14284 GCA_050486105.1 Vulcanimicrobiota bacterium | reverse complement strand
AACGAGGAAAATACCATCCTGAAACCGGGTTAAATCAGCAGCCTCCTAGGACGGTGAGAGGATTGTGGGTGGTGAGCACCATTTGCATCTCAGGAAGGGCTTTTCCCAAGCGACCAATGAGCTCTGCCTGCAAGGCAGGGTGCATATGCTTATCCACCTCGTCACAGAGAAGAACACCGGCAGGGTCTTTGTCGTTTAAACCGTCAGCCACCAGGGCCCAGCCGAAGAGATCAAGCATCCATGTCAAGCTAATGCGATATCCATCGGCGAGACCTTCATAGCTAATAGAGGTTCCATTCTCTGCGTATTCGACCCCACCGCCCGGCCTCACTCTGGGAAGACCCTGAAGTCCAAGAACCTGGCTCAATCGAGTAACGACGCTTTGGGAATTCTCCCCAAAGCGGTCACCCAAGCGCCGAAGAACCATCTCCAAACTGAAGAGTTTGGTACCATAATCGAATAAAGACCGAGAAGACTCCCGACCTGAGAACTCACTTCGGGTTTGCTCGGCCTGCATTCCAAAGACGCTGCCGTAACCACAGAAGAAGACATCCTGAGCAGGCTTCTCCTGCTTTCCAAGCACATCTCGCCCATTCTTGCGCCAGATGACCACGGTATTCGTTCTCTCAGTTCCTGCTGAATCTCGGAGCACCAGCTCGATTCGCCCCTCCTCGGACTCGTCATTCAGCAAGCCTCCTGGGACATCGGCCAGGAGCGCGGCGGTATCAGCCTCGTGACAAAGCGCGATCGCTAGACAACGCAGGATCGTGCTTTTTCCGGTTCCATTAGGTCCACAAAGCACGGTGGCAGCCGAATGCAACTCAAGCTCCAAGTTCTGAAACTTGCGAATGTTCACGAGAACAAGCTTCACCATCTTGACGGGGTCCCGCTTAGGGGCAGGCTGGGCGGGTACTTGCGGTGGGGACGGGAACACGACGTTCTGCTCCTTCTTCAAGAAGCCACACCACTGTTCCACCAATTTCAGCACTGCGCCCCAATTCAAGTTCGAGTACGAATCGCTGACCCGAAACATTCCCGGGCTGTAGGTGCCACTCCAGCCGGTTAAACCGGGATTTGGCCTGAATTCGAATCCAAAAATTGAACCCGGAACGACAAGTTTCAAACCGGAGAAGCTCGATTCAAACTCAAGCTCCCTACTTTCGAGTCCGCAGTTTCTCAAACACTGTTCCAGTCCCGCAGCCTTTCCGAAGGTGAGTGGTGAGCTTCCTAGTGGGAGGCGGTCGAGCCACGGTTTCTCCGCCTCGATCTCGGTGTTGAGTCTCTTCACCCAACGGCTGAAAGTGTCATTATACTTATCAGGAGTACAGAACTCTGCTTTGACCTGAGGGCTGCCTTTAGTAGGCGTGTACACCAGGGTCCAGCCGTCAGGATTTGTCTTGGCGAGAGAGGCAAAGAAGTAGCCTGTGGTAGGATCTTCTACCGCATAGAAACTCTTGGGCCAGCCGGAGGGTTGGCTCGCACCTCCCCCCAACGGGAGCTTATCTCTAACCCATCTCAATTCGGAAGCAGGCTTAAAGTCCTGAAGGGTAAGATAGATCTGACTCTGATAGAGGATGTCGAGAAAGTCTCTTTTCTGGCTGTCGAGCTTCACTCTCACCACCTTCGAAAACTTGACCCTCGAGACCTATCGTCTGGACGCGATCTGGGAAACTTGTCTTGGAAGGAACGTTATCTCACCCGACGGAGGCACAGGGCGGGTTGGTGCACGAAACTTTGAATGCTCTCGCAAGTGCTTAACCGTTTGCTAGCGTGGGCCAGGCTTCTTTGTGGGAAGCTCGAATACAAGGGTATGTACGGTCGGTTCTGTTTCTCACTGGCGCTGGTCCTCGTTCTCTGGTGTGCGGCTCTCGCGCAGACCGCTGGAGACATCGAGAAGGCTTTTGAGGCCGGTAACCAAGCCTTTGAGGCCGGGCGATTCGAAGAGGCCCTGAAGTACTACCAAGACTGTCTCGATGCCGGAGCCTCCTTTCCGAGCCTCTATTGGAATGCCGGACTTGCCGCCCTATCGGCTGGGCATGGAGACCAGGCGGTTCGTTTTTACTCCTTGTTACGAGAAGAGGAACCTTCCGACTGGCGGGCGCTTGCGAAGTTGGTGCAGGCCTACCAGCTCAAGGGAGATTTCCTGGCTCGCGACGAGGTTCGAGACGAACTCGTCGAGGCTCGGAATCGGGCGCCCGAGGGTTCGGAGTTGAAAAAGGCCGCGTTCTTCTGTCGAGATCAGTTCGAGTCGAGCCGCCGCAAGGTGATGGCGTTCGAACATTTCCAACTCGAGGGTCCTCGAGGTGTCAAGTACGTCTTCATCGTCTCTAAAGAAGGCAGCTCGGAGCGGGATTATCGCTTAAGCCTGGGATCGTACGATGCCACCAACGACTTTATGCACGAGACCGCCCAGATTGCTCCCGGCGTTCGAGCGTATCATCTGGATGGATATTACGACGGCGATACTCGCCACTCCACCTTCGGTTTTTTCGAAGGAGTTCCTGACTACGACAAACTGAGATCCATGATTGAAGCAATTATAGCAGGGCAGGTTCGGCCACTCTCCGGAAGCAGTCGCAACGACCGGGGAGACGTGGAGATTCAGATAACCGTTCCCGAACCTTCCGAGTAGCCACCCTCACAGAAGTAACCCGCTCCGTTCGGGAAGGTGCTTTTTCTTTCCAATTCCGACCCGCGGCACGGAATTTGGGGGAGTTCCATCGAATGGAGTTTCGCAAGGATTCCTCTTCAGGTCGTTCAAGCCTTAGCCATGAAACAAACCCGACCACTCAGGCGGAAAAAAGAGACCTGGATTGCGACCAGGATAGCTCTCGACATACCTCTGGAGAAGACGAAAAAGGCTCGCTCTATCTGCTGGCCGTGGGGGGCGGGCGCTGGTCTTTGGACGCCTGGGTGGTCAGAAGAAGCGGAGAAAAAGACCCTTGAGCGAGCGACCGGATATACTGTACTCCCGTGCGTTGAGTTGGCCAGTAAAACTGGAAGTGCGGAATCTAAACCTAGTTGGTGACAGGAAGCCCCAGGCGCTCTCGCTCCCAAGTGTGTATCTCCGAGAAAGAACGAAGGAGGACAGTTATGGGCGTCCGTTCTGCTTCAGGATTTTGAAGGGCCTTGTCCCACATCTGGAGTTGGCCTTGTTCCCCTCGCACTTGATTGGCTTCTTGACCTTTGAGTACGGAAAGAACGCCCAAGCCGAGACCCCCGACCACACCGACTGCTGTGGCTCCGCCCCCGATGAGACCAGTAGCCCAAGCTAGAGAACTCGTGCCCAATGCCAAAAAAGAACCCACCGCGGCGACGTTGGAAAGCCTCTCGGCACTTTGGGCCTGCTCGTCTCGCTGAGAGATAAGGCCTCCGAGGGTCCCCTCAGGATGAGCTTTGAGCAAAGATAGAAGCCTCTGCCCTTCCTCTTTTGCCGTATGTTCGTAAGGTGGATTGGTTCCATAGGGATGGAACATGTCGGAGGGATATTCGTTGTTCGGTAGCGTTGGCCGATGGACTCTGAGGTCATTGAGGAACTGCGAGACCTTCGAACGCGCGACAGAACTTGAACTAGTAGAGGTAATCTGCATCTATCTGCCCCTTTTGGTGTGTTTCCCAGATTCTCCGATAGATTCGTTAGAGAAACGTTAAATCCGGCGCGGACCTCGGCTGCAAGCGTCCACCCTGAGAGGCGGCCCTCGGTCCCAAGCTCCCCCAGATCCTCCGCACCAATTTCCGATCCATTCACGCTAAGATTGGTCTACCCCAGTGACAAGACTTAGCGACGCTCGACGACGATGACGTCTCCGGTGCCGGCTTCGCGCAGGACCATCCTCTGTCCGGAAACCTCCATAGCGTAACGGCCGTAGACCCGGGCCGGAGTTCCCGTTTGGGTGAGAACCAGGGTTCCGCTGGAAGAGGTATAGGTGCCCCAGGCGACCGTTTCCGGAAAAGTGGGGTTCGACCTCGTGGTGTTCCGAAGTACCCACTTACCGTCGGCTTGCAGACCCAGCGTGTAAAACACGCTTCCGTTCATCAACTCTTGAGAACCGTTAGCCTTCCAACTCTTATAATGCCAGGTGCCCTGAAGCCCTCCCGCCGTCGTGGGGGCTGGGGTGGGGGCGGTGCTCGGGGTCCAAACTGGGGGAGAGGGCGGAGGAGTCGTCGTTGGCGAGGAGGCGATTGGGGAACCCGGACGCTGCAGGCGATCCGCGTTGACCCACTCGTGAGAACTCTCCGGATAACCATCGTAGCTTACAAAGTAACGCCCGCCTTCGGTCCTCAAAATGCGGCCGGGAAACCAACCGCCGCTCCACTTCACCGAGACGGCGTCACCTGGACGGTAAGCCGAGGTGGCCGTCGACCCCGGGGGAAGTTGGCTATCGTCTACCTTCGGCGAACTGGAGGTGACAGGAGCCGAGGACGAAGGCGCAACCGGGCGTATGCGGTCTGCGGGCACCCATTCGTCCCAAAACTCCTCGGAGTCTTCGTATCGAACTTTATACCGCACTCCATCAATGGCAATGATTCGGGCGGGGTACCAGTCACCTCTCCACTGCACCAGGACCGCATCCTGGGGCTGGTAGTCAAGACTCATAGGAGGTTGGGCAAGAGCTATATTGGTGGATGCAACAAGAAGAAGTACCAGTAAGATGAATCGACTTAGAGTAGACATGGGCCGTGACGTTTTGCTTCCCCGGAACTTTTCCTCTAGCTCGAATGCTTCGTAGGACCGTCCAAAGCCAGACGGAGGGATTCAAAGGTTTCCCGCACCTTCCGATTGCTCTCTCTCCACGCCTCACGCCGCGAAATTCAGCCTCGATCTTTCCAAAAAGCCCAAGACCTCACTCTGAGTTCCTCGAGCAACAAAGCACCCGGTCCGACCAACTCCATCCCCCAGGGCTTACTCTCTCGGTTCGGGAAGGTCTTTGGCGCCGGTGGTGGGGATAACTCTGCCACGAGAACGAAACGGAGCGCTAGGCCCAACACCATGCTGAGCGACGAAGAGTTCATGGAGCGGGCTCTCGTCACAGTCTCAAGATTAATGAGCACTCTGACTGGTTGCTTTTCTGAACGTGCTGATCAGGAGCGGTATCCTCCAGTCCGATACAGCCAACATCGTGTTTATTGGCCTGACGTGTATACCACTCCGCAGCAAACTCCCAAATCTGCTGGATGGTTGCCACGTCTACCTTCGATGTTCCTCTTGCCTCACGCGCCGATGTGATCCTGCTGTGGATTGCACTGTAAATAGCTAGCAAGATTCTGTAGGCTGGAGGTGAGGCCGGCTTCATGGTCTTTGGCCGAGATACCTGGCGGAACGTTGTCGCAGACCACAGTTATCTCGGTCCCACCCGCAAGGGGTTGGAAGGTGGTCGTGATGGTCATCTCTCCCCCGTAAGCCGCATCGTCGAACTGGAATGTGACGCGTAGGATAACAGAATGTTACCTGAAGATTGCTAACTTCTGAACACGCGAGGCATTCGGATTCGACAGGATCACAAGTGTTGCCCAGGCGAAGAGCAGTCATCGACTGGGTCGCTTGGACCCTCTCTCAATTCTGCACAGTGCGTGCAGAAACCTGAGTTCAGGATAAACCTTGACGGCTTCGAGGCGGGGTTCAGTCAAAGGCTCGAACTTTCGTTAGGAGAGGCCTCGGTGAAGGAGTCACTTGGACGAAAGCCTGCTGGGCCCTGTCCGATCAGCAATCAGCCGATCAGAGAAATCACTGGATAGGTTTCTCGCTATTGTCTGTACACACGGCCAGAAACGCGAAAGGGCAGCACAATCTCCTCAAGCCACCGGACTATTCGTGAGGGACCCGGGATCACAGAAGGTACCGTCGCGGTTTTCCTCAAAATCTTCTCCATGCTAGGTTCCTACCTCGTGTTCGCAGTTTGCCTTGTTTTGATAGGGAGATTGATGGGTTACGCCGTCATGGGGTCGCGCCGGGCCCACCAGGCAAGGCTTCTGTGGGAGCAGAGCTACGACTTGCTACCGGTGAAGGAGAACGGGCACCTCCTTGCCTCGTCGGGGGGTGTCTGGCTGGTCGGAGACTTATCAGCTGACGAGCCTTTAGTCTCACCCACCGGTATCAGCTGTCTTCATTATCGTGTCCAGGCCTGGTGCATTAGCTGATGGGAAGCGTGAGCGAGCACGTGGTGCGTCAGACGCATCTCCCGGTGCTCAATATCGGTCCTAGGACTCTGGAGGAGCGCCACGGCTCATGAATGATCTGACATTGGCCCGGGAATTGGATGCGCTGAAAGCACGAATCGTCAGCTCTTACCTGGTACTGCACGAGGCTTGGGCCCAGGAAGCGGAGCAATGCGGTTACACCTGCGCCGGGGACGAGCCGGGCCCCATGCCTTGCTGGGAGAAGGCTTGGATGAATTGCGCTCAAGTAAGCGACCCCATTCAACCTGACTTCTCGGAACGAGCCCTCAGCATGAGTCAAATTCAGCAACTGGTAGACCTTTTTCGAGATCCCGATTTCCTGGCTCTGCGGAACACTCGGGTGGGCCGGCACATGTGGCTGCAGTTGAAAGATGACTACTGGCGACGTCGTCTTTCTCAAGCCATGTTTCTGGTTGAGGACTGTCTCTATCAGCGTCACGCTTACCGTGTGGAGTTTCGTCCCAACGACGGACGTGCACGACCACCACTTCTCTTCTTGCGCTCCTCGATCGAGGCCGGGAGATGGCTTCGTCTCGAGTATCTCGCTAGCTCAGAACTCACCGTGGCGGCGGAGACCTTACTCGAACCCGAAGTCGAGTCGCTGGACGTCGATCTCAAAGCCACACTCATGGCTCTCTGCCGACGACTCAATCCCGGATACCTTTTTCTCCGCGAGGAGTAGCTTGCCGGGCAACCTCAAACGAAAAGGCGAGCGCTTAACCGTTTGCTGGTGTGCGCTCTCCGGGAGCTGTGACAACGACCCGGGAAACCTCGAGAAGAGTTTTCAGGGCAACCAGGGCGTGCGAAGCCGGGCTCCTAGGAGTCAGAGGCGTGCCTGCTGCTTCGACCGGTCGGGCAAATTCAGCGGGAGCTTAAGTCGCCCGATCGCCGACGATGAAGAGGATTGCTAAAGGAAATCTGACGGCGCTCGCGAGAGGCAAGGAGCCTCAAAAGCCCAAACGGATCGACCTGGCCCGTTTCTTAATGGAGCTGGAACAAAGTCCGCGTGGGTGATGCAAGGAGAAGCGAACGCTTAATACCAGGCGTATTTGAGTGAGCTTCGACGCCGCGAGAGAGGATGCAGGGCCGCCAGGGCTAGGGACGAATTTTGCGGACGTTGTACTAGGGTCTGTTGACATTCGGCGTTCCGAGCTACACGAAGAAAATTTTTGTGCTCCGGTAGTAGAATTTATCTCCTAGTACCGGGCGTACCTAAGAGAAATTTTGCTGCCGGAGCGCGGAAATCCGCGAGTGTAGCCGGGTACCCGGGGACCCGCTTGCGGGTGACGGGTGAAGGTTGAATGTCAACAGGCCCTAGGAGGCTGCTGAATTGATATCCGCGTCGCTAGACTCGTTCATCACCCACGAAGTGGGTGATGTCCTTCGTATCGGGCAGCTCTAGGGTGAAGGTGGCGCCGTGACCCAGGCCGTTGCTTTGGACGGTGATGGAGCCGCCCATCTCCTGGGCGGCCAGCGCTCCGCCGTGCAGCCCGAAGCCGTGTCCGTCGGGACGGGTGGTGAACCCGTGAGTGAAGATCAGGTCCCGGTGTTCGGGAGCCAGGCCGACCCCGTTGTCGCTCACCCGAAAGAGCAGTCGTCCCCCGGTTTCTTCTAGGCTCAGCACGATACGACTGTCCCGACGCTGGGAGGACAGGCAAGCGTGCTTGGCATTAGAGATCAGGTTTACCAGGATCTGGAGAACAGAATGCCTCTCCAGGGGACGGGGAGGCATCGAAGCAAAATCACGGATAATCTCAATGCCATGGCGTTGAAAAGAGGACTGGTCGATTCGCAGACTATCTTCAAACAGCTCAGCGGGGTCGACCTGTTCGATCAGTGTCACAACTCGGGAATAGCTCTGTTGAGCTCTGACAATTTCCTTGATGTGGTCGACATTCTTAGTCAGGCTCTTCAGCTCTTCAAAAATGTTCCGGTGCTCCTGTTCCAGGTGGCCGGCCAGCTTGTCGAGGTACTCCAGGGCTCGCCGGCCCTGGTCCGTACCGGAGTTCTCTTTGAGCAGGGCGACCACCCGGCTGAGTCCGGAAACCTTGGAATCTCGCACCGTTTCCGCCGCCAAACCGGCGGAGATGTTCACGCTGTTGAGGACGTTGCCCACATTGTGCAGGACGTTGGTGGCCACCTCGGCCATTCCCGCCCGGCGGGATGCTTCCACCAGTTGCCGGTGGGCTCTCTCCAACTCGATCCGGTTTCGCCTTCGCTCGGTCACGTCTCGAAAACTCCACACTCGGCCCACCCTCTGTTTCTCCACCAATTGGGGCTTGGAGTGGCGTTCGTAGACCCGACCGTCGAGGAACTCGATTTCGTCGTAGGTCTCTCCCGGTGTGTCTCGATGATGTTCGACGCCGGCCTTGAACCCGACGGGGTCTTTCAATTGAGGAAGGACGTATTGAACTAGGATCTCATCCGGCCCGGGCGCAGAAAGCTCTGGGGGGATGTTCCAAAGTCTAAGGAACCTTTCGTTGAAGCTGGTAACCTGGTTCCCTGCGGTCACCAAGATCCCGTCGGTGGTTGCCTCCAGAGTTGCCTGAACCAGGGCCAAGGACTTGGCAAGTTCCGCAGTCCTCTCGGCCACCTTCTGTTCCAGGGACTGATAGTTTAGGGCGTTGTTCAGGGAAACCGCCAATTGTCCTCCGATGAGGACCACGGCGTCCATGCGTTCAGGGGTGAATGCTCCTCGACCCAGACGATTCTCCAGAATCAGCATGCTTCGGAGCACCCCGCGATCGAGCAGAGGAAGGACCATTAACGAGCACATGGCGACTCCGTCGAGATAGGGATCGCCCGAGAAACGGTCGTCTTTGGCCGCGTCGGCCAAGACCAAGGGCTCTGTGGTTCTTTCTGCGTAGCGAAAGGCCGACAAAGGAAGCATTCTGCGCCGTCCCGCCTCGTCGAGTGAGATGGTTTCGGCTTCTGGTGGCAGCAAGACCTGCCATTGAGAGCCGTCGTGAAAGGCCATCAACACTCCCGTCGCACCGGCCAGACAGCGAAGCGTCTCCACCACTCTGGCATGGAGCCTCTCCAGAGAGGTCTCCGAACTCAGAGCCTGAGAGGCCGCCAAAATGGCCCGCAGGTCAAGGGAAGAGGAGGGCACGATACTACTTCGCTTCTCTAAGTTCCAGGCTTCGGCGGTCGCCTGGTCGAGGAAGGGATACAGCTGTTCCATCTGTTTCACTTTGGTCGCCGCGCCCCAATTCCAGTAGAGCTGCCTGGCTTGAGCCAATCGCGACCGGCCTAATGGACCAAGTCCCTGGGACAGATAGAACAGACCGGCCCGCTCGGTAGCGATGGCCCGTTGCCACGGACGCAGTCCGTCTTCGTAGTGTTCGAGAGCGGCCTCATATCGGCCCATAGCCTCCCAGGGTTGCCCCGCGACCCAGGCCCGCTCGGCCAACAACCAATGGGACATCGCAAGGAAGTTGGCGGGGCAGTCGGCGGCTCTCTCCTGCAGCCATACGCACAAAGTGTCGAGTTCTTTGAGAGTTTCCGAGTCTCGTGTCCCGTGCCTGTGAACCCTCTCGGCTGAGGCAAGACCACGCAGCAGCCGAGAAAGGGAACCGCAGTAGAACGATTGGGCGTTAGGCGAGCAAGGGACTAGCGCCTCGGTCCAGCGCAAAAAGGCCGGGGTATCACCAAAAATCAGGGCATTCAAAGCTCGAGGAACCAGGGCCATGACCTGTCCTACCGGATGGTATATGACCGGGTCGCTTTCCAGCACCGCCAACGAGCGGTCGGCCCCGGTGCTCAAATAGGAGACTAGGTTTTTATAGGTCTCGAATAAGGTCGAGATTTCCATCCCTCCCATGCGGGTGACAAAGACCATCCCAGTTTCGGCCTGGGCAGCGCAGGATTCCAGGGTGGGAGCGTGTTCAAAGAGGATGTCCACCTTGAGCATCCAGCACAGAGCCGCAGTGAAGGGATCCCCTCCCTGCACCGAGGCTCGATGGGCCGTTTCCAGTTGGTCAAGGCAATCCTCTAGGGGATGATGCCAATGCCAGGTATCGATATAGAACACGAATCGGGCGAAGGCCGCTACCGTCTCGTAGCCGGGACGGTCCTCCAAGCGGAAGACGCGCCGGCACATACTGTAGCCCAGGTGATAGTCGCCGAGGATTATTGCCGCCTGTCTCCCAATCGCAGTGACCGAGGATACCAATTCGGGATTGGCACCGTACCGCTGCCACATCGACCGGCTTTCCAGGACCATCAAGGCGTTGAGCTGCTGGTCACAGCTCAGCGCGGGTACCAGCAACCGGTTGATTAAGCGAGCCACCATTCTCAGACGAGGATCGGCAAGTTCAGACTCCTCCTCCGGCTCAGTTTTCAACCAAAGCTTGGTTTCAGCCAAACCCTCCGCGATCAAGGTCTCCCGGCCTTGCTGGGGGAAAACCAGCCCCATTCGACCCAGCATGGCCAGGCCCAGCTGGAGAGCCTGATCATGCAAGCCGCGGGAGGCCAGGCTCGAAACCTGAACACAAGTCGCTTCGGCCACTAAGAACAGGTCCGGGCCACAGTCCTGAAGCCGGGCAAAGGTGCGATCAGCCTCCTGACTCCGTCCTAGGCTGTACAGAGTAGAGTGAAGCTCGGCCAGGGTCGGTACAAGAACCGACGGGTCGACACCCTCGTCAAGTAAGGACAGCGCCCCCGAGAGAAGCCGCTCGGCCCAAGAATAGTCGGCTGACCGGCGAACTCGGCCGCCCGCGTCCAGGAAGAGTTCCGCCACCCGCCGTTTCTCCTCCGGACAGCTCAGCTCTTGGACGGTTCGATAGTAGTGCTCGGCCGCCTCCAGGCGGTGGTCGGACGAAGCGGCCAGGCGGCGAGCTAGGGTCAAGTGCAGAGTCTGGCGCGGCTGGGGGTCAAGGCCTTCATAAGCGGCTTGTTGAACCCGGTCGTGGACGAAGGTCACCATTTGGGCATCTGTCTGAACCAAGAGACCTGCCTCCAGAGCCGGACCCAGATTCTCCTCCATCACGGTCTCGGTCAGCTCGGTTGCGACTCGAAGCAGCTCCCTAGGGACATCGCCGCCCAAGCAAGCGGCCACCTCCAGGAGCCTGGCCGTTTCTTCCGGCAGGCGAGCGATACGCTCGGTCAGAAGATCGAGAACCTGTCCCCGACCGAGATAGCCATTTACCGATGCCGGATCCCACTCCCAGCCTGCCGCACCGCAACATAGCAGGCCTTCTTCGCGCAAGGCGTTGAGAAACTCCACCGTGTCATAGGGATTCCCACCGGTGTGGGGGAGCAACAGTTTGGCCAAACCCGAGGACTGGCTAGGCGGCAGACGAAGCACCTCTTCCAGCAACGCTTCGGTGTCGCTGGGGGCCAGATTCTCCAGAGCTAGAAAAATCGGCGGCTGGTCGAAACCTATCCAGCGGGTCAAGGTGGAAGAGAGGGGATGGACGGCGTCGATCTCCTCAGCACGATAGGCTCCCACCAGCAGGAGTCCCTGCAGCGACTCGTCGCTTATGATAGCATCGAGCATTCCGATAGCGAACTCTCCGGCCCACTGCAGGTCGTCCACGAACAGAACCAGCGGTCGGGACGGTCTAGCCAGAACCCTAAGAGCATCCAGCACGGCCTGGCGCAGCCGGAGTTGTCCATCCGCCGAATCGCCCGACAGAGTCTGGTTCTTGAGACCCAGTACAGAAGCGAACTCGGGAACCGCGCCGGCCAATAATCCGGCGTTGACACCCAGGGCAGCTAGCAACCTGGAGCGCTCAAGAGCAAGTTGCGATCCGGGTTCGGCGAGGAGCAACCGGCCCACCATGCCCAGAGCCTGCATGGCAGCCACTCCCACCTCCTGTCCGTACTGGTCGAATTTACCGGCCGCAAACCATCCCCGGTGGCCGGTAACCTCTCTTCGAAGTTCATTGATCAGAGAGGTCTTGCCAACTCCTGGAGAACCGGATACCATCACCGCCTTCGAAGCGCCCTGCGCCACTTCATCGAGTCCCTTCGCCAGCATGGCCAGCTCTCGGTCTCTCCCCACCAGGCGCGAGGGAGGGGAGAGACGCAGGGGGAAATCTCTGCTGCCAAGCTCGACTTGCTCGTCGAGACCTGCCAACCTGGTGAGATCGTACTCCAATCCCTCGGCGCTCCCGTAGCGACGGTCCGGCTCCTTCTCCAGAAGTCGGGCCACGATGTCCGACAACCCTCGGGGAATGTTAGGGTCCAACTCCTTGAGAGGGATTGGGTTGCGGGCCAGGACGTCGTGGATCACTTCCAATGGGTCGCCTTGCGGAAAGGGTGGTTGGCCGCCGGCCATTTCATAGAGCGTGGCTCCCAGGCCGTAAAGGTCGACCCGATAGTCGACCCCTCGTCCCGTACGACCCGTCTGTTCCGGGGCCATGTAAGCCAAGGTACCGGCAATTTCGCTATGATGGACGAAAGCCGGTCGCTCCTGGGCAAAGGTGGTGGCCAAGTCGAAGTCGATAAGGACCGGCTCCTGGCCCAGCACGAAATTTGACGGATTGATGTCCTTGTGGACTACGCCTCGCCGGTGAAGGTCGACTACGATCCTCGCCATGCGAGGAGCAATCGCTAAGATGGAGTCAAGGTCCCATCGTCGTGTCCCGTTGGTGAAGAGCGGAGTTCCCGGGACTTCCTCCAGGACCAGCGTGTGGCCTTCGTCTACCAGTTGCGCGACCCCTGGGACCCCTTGCAACCTCCGCAAAATGGCGGCTTCGTGGTGCAGCCGATCAAGAGCCTTGAGCCCCAGAGGCTGTTTGTGGACCACGGGACGGTCCCAGGCACTGTCGAGTTCCCGATAAACGACCGTCCGGGAACTCTTGTATACAAATTGCCGAGACGGCGCGCACTGCTTGCTCATGCCGGTATCCCGGACAACACACCCTGAAGAGCCAGGGTGAATTCGTCGGCCTTGAACGGTTTGCGCAAGGCTGCTTGAAAACCCCATTGCCGGTAATTTGCCATGGCGTCGGCGCTATAGCCGCTGACCACCAGAGCCATCACGGAAGGGTGCAACTCTCGGAGCCTGCGGAGGATCTCCGCCCCGCCCATCCCTCCCGGGATAGTGAGGTCCAGGACCACGGCGTCGAAAGGCTCCCCTTCCCGCATACTCCGGGCATAGGCTTCGAGCGCTTCGGCTCCGTCACCGGCTTCGTGAACGGTGGCTCCGAGGTTCGTCAATAGCCGCCCAATGAGCCTTCGAATCGCCGCTTCGTCGTCGACCACCAGGAACTTTCGCCCCAGCATGGATGTTTGGACCGTGGACTTTTGTGAAGGTTCGGCTTCTCTTTCTCGAGTGGCCGGAAGCCAAATCTGAAAGCAGGCCCCTCGCCCGGATGAGGAGTCGACGCTCACCTGGCCGCCATGCTGGTGGACGATGGAATACACTGTAGCCAAGCCCAGTCCTCCTCCTGTCTCCTTGGTTGTATAGAAAGGCTCGAAGATATGCGGGAGGTCGGCAGAAGAGAGCCCTGGGCCGCTGTCGGTCACGGTCAGTTCGATGTAATCCTTTCCTTCTCGAATGAGGTTGCGCGCGCCGAGGCGTACGACCCCCCCTTGGTCTTGCATCGCTTCGGCCGCATTGACTAACAGATTCTGGAGCACCCGTGACACTTGGGAGGGGTCGGCCCGCAGATTCCACAGGTCGTCGTCGAGATCGACCTCGCCCCGAACCGAGGTGCCCCGCAGGAACAGTCGGGTACAATCACGGATCAGCTTGCCCAGGTTGCACACCGTCAAGATCGGCGCTCCTCCCCGGGCGAAGGTGATCAGTTGCTCGGTGAGGCGTTTAGCTCGCACCGCTGCCTCCTCGGCTTCCACGAGCAGTTCCGCGACTGCGCTGCGCCCGGAAAGATCGGCTTGAACCAGGGCCAGATTCCCCAGGATAGGGGTCAGCAAGTTGTTGAAATCGTGGGCGATCCCAGCGGCCAATCGGCCCACTGCCTCCATCTTCTGAGAGAGCCTGAGTTCATCTTCAACCAGGCGGCGCCGTTCCACCTCGGCCTGGAGTCCCTGATACGATTCCTCGAGTTGGCGAGTCTTGGCGCGGGGGCCGCGGAGGAGTAGGAGTGCGAGCACGAGTCCGATGCCGGCGAGTATGGCGCAGACGAGGAACGCTGAC
>JBJHCR010000161.1:0-14365 GCA_050486105.1 Vulcanimicrobiota bacterium | reverse complement strand
CCTTATCAGGGGGGTGGTCTGGCTCATGATCATGCTTTTGGTCTTACCTTTTTCCACGCTACACAAACGGTAAGTCCAACCGCACGGAACAACATTAGTCGTGCCTCAAGCAAAAGAGCCTCTCTTGGGAGAGGCTCTTTTGCTGTCATTCGGCTTTCCCGACTACCAGGCGGAATCGATCACTAGGGTCTGATTCGGGTTGTTCAGGGTGACGTTGCGCACCGTGGTGGTTCCGTCTTCCCACTGAACAGTGACTTGATATTCGGTGCCGATGGTTCCGTCGCTGAGGCGAGACTCGTGAGAGTTCCAGCCTGCAGTGTTGTCGTGATGCTCACGGGTGGACCAGTTTCCTCGCTCGTGGATGGTCACCCGCTCGGCTTTAACTCCGTCGCTTCGGTTTCCGGCCACTACGTTGAGACCGCCCTTCTCGGCATCAGTCTGCTCGTTCTTGCGCTCGAGTCCCAATTCACGCTCCATCGCCTTGACGGCGCTGATCTGGTCGAGAGCCTCCATCATAAAAGCATCGAGCTTATTGTGAAAATCTGGGTCGCTGGCTAGGGGCATCTCAGGCAGGGTGGGGATTCCCATTCCAGGGTTCCGGCGGGGGTCAGGAATCAAGTCCGCGCCCCAGTCAGGAACTCCAATCTGAACCGAATCTTCACCGAATCCCGGGATTCCAAAGTCAGCATTCGAGCGCTGATCAAACTGTTGCATCTGGGCTTTGGTCGCAGCCAACAGTCGCTCCACATTTCGCTGGGACGCCTGCTGGGCTCGCATCTGAGCTTCCATCGGATCTATCAACAGTGTATTCCTCATAGTCTTAATCTAGGTGAGAGGTCGGAAAAAATTCTGAAAAATTTGTGAACGCAGGGAAATTCTTGCCAATTGAGACATTTTTCTGGGGGAAGCCCAGATTCCGGTGCGGAAGCGCCCACCTCAATAGGGCACCGAGTGCCCTTCGAGGAGAGCCTGTGATGAAAAGACGCGAGTTTCTAGGTTTGGTAGCCGCCATGCTGACCGCCCCATACCTGGCTTGGGCCGACCGCCAACTCGACATTCTCATTCTTGGGGGCACCGGCTTCATCGGCCCTCATGACGTGGAGAGTGCCTTGGGGCGGGGGCATCGCGTATCCTTGTTCAATCGAGGTAAGACCAACCCTTATCTGTTTCCCCAACTGGAAAAACTGGTAGGCGATCGAGCCGGCGATCTCAGCGCCTTAGAAGGACGAAGTTGGGATGTGGTCCTAGATATTTCGGGATTTCAACCAGCATGGGTGCAGCGCTCTACTCAATTGCTGAAGGGCTCTGTAGGCCACTACGTGTTTCTTTCCGATGTTTCGGTCTATCGAGATCAGTCGGTGGTCGGTCAAACCGAAGACGGAGAGTTGCAAGTTGAGGTCATTGGGGACCACGAAAACCCCAGCGCCGCCGACTACGGGGCCATGAAGGGCCAAAGCGAACAATTCGTTCGCCAGCACTTTCCAGTCAGCCACACCATCTTGCGCCTGGGGGTCACCATCGGCCCTGGTGACCCCACCGACCGTTTCACCTATTGGCCGGCCCGAGTCTTTCGAGGCGGTGAGGTTCTTGCCCCCGGGAGCCCCAGCGATCCGGTGCAGTTCATTGACGTCCGAGACCTAGCGACCTGGACTATGCACCTTGTCGAGAACAAAATCATCGGAACCTTCAATGTCTCAGGCCCGGACCGGCCTCTGACCATGGGTGGTTTCCTGGACGCAGTACGCAGGACCACCAACTCTGATGCCCAATTCACCTGGGTTTCCCCCGATTTTCTGGCCTCTGTGGGGGTTAGTGCCTTGGTGGATTTGCCCCTCTGGGTCCCACCTGACTCACCTATAGGAGGTTTCACTCAAATCGATATTTCGCGAGCCCTAGAAGCGGGACTCACCTTTCGCCCTATCGAAGCGAGCATCGCTGACTCCTTAGCCTGGTATAGAACCTTACCCGAGCCGGAATCTCTCAAGGCCGGCCTGAGCCCGGAAAGAGAGCGGCTGCTCTTGGCTGAATGGAAAGCGCGCCGGGAAGGTTAAGAAAAAATTATGAGTTTGACCAAGACAGCCCAAAAATCAGGGCCCACCCCCCATCTCGATCTGCGGGTTCGTCGCCTGGAACCTTCGGCCACTCTGGCCATCAATGAGCGCTCTGCCGAACTCCAGGCCCTGGGAAGAACCATCTATCGTTTCGGTTTAGGCCAATCGCCCTTCCCGGTCCCTCAGAAAGTAATTCGAGAATTGGAAAACCGAGCCTCCGAGAAAGACTATCTCCCGGTGGCCGGACTCAAAGAACTTCGGAAGGCGGTGGCGGCTTATCATCGCAAGCGTGACGGGGTGGAATCGGGAGCAGAGGATGTGCTCATCGGACCGGGTTCCAAGGAGCTTCTCTTTTTGGCCCAGCTCTGCTTCCAAGGAGAGTTGATCATCAATTCTCCCTCCTGGGTGAGCTACGAACCCCAGGCCGCTATTCTGGGTCTGCCCACCACCTGGGTCCCCAGCAGCGTGGAGCAGGGTTGGCGCCTGGATCCCGAAGCGCTAGAGCAGACCCTAGCCCAGGACCCGGATCGCCCTCGCCTGATGATCTTGAACACCCCGAACAATCCGGCTGGAACCGCCTTGGACCGAGAGAGGCTAGAGCAGATAGCCCAGGTCTGCCGAAAGGCCCGATTGTTGGTCCTCTCAGACGAGATTTACGGGGAGGTTCACCACCGCGGGGAACACTGCTCTTTGGCGGAGTTCTATCCCGAAGGAACCATCATTTCCAGTGGTTTGAGCAAATGGTGCGGGGCCGGAGGCTGGCGTCTGGGGACTTTCACTTTTCCCCCTCAATTGGATTGGCTCAGAAAAGCCATGGCCGTGGTGGCCAGTGAAACCTTCACCTCAGTCAGCGCCCCTATCCAATGGGCCGCCATTCCGGCCTTTGATTTCGACCAAAGTATGCAAGACTATTTGCTCCGGTCCCGAGCGATCCTCAAGGCCGTTGGGAAAGTCGCCCACCAGCGCCTAGAAGCCGCAGGCCTGACCACCCCGAAACCAGACGGGGGCTTCTACCTTTTCCCGGTGGCCCAAGGCAGTCTCGCCCAGAGCCTGAATCGACGAGGGATCTCAGATAGTCCGAAGCTCTGTAGGCTGCTGCTGGATGAATGTGGGGTCGCCGTGCTCCCAGGCACTCAGTTTGGTCGACCACCCGAGGAACTGTCTTTTCGCCTGGCCACCGTCAACTTCGATGGTGCTAAGGCCCTCAAAGCCTGCTCCGGACAAGGCCAAGACCTCCCGGCCTCCTTCGTCTCGGAGCACTGCCCGGCCCTGGTCGAAGGTCTCGATAGTCTGACAGCCTGGCTCAGGATCGAGACCTAGGATGCTCTTCCTCACCGGATATCCCGGATTCTTAGGCAGCGCCCTGCTCCCGCGGCTCCTAGCCCAGAGGCCAGAGATCTCGGCCATCTGCCTGGTGCAAGACAAATTCCGCACTCTGGCTGAGCAGCGCCTGGAAGAGCAGATGCGCGCCCACGTCGGTCTCCAAGGTCGAGTGCGTCTCATTTCAGGAGATCTCACCGAGGCCAACCTTGGACTCGACGACACCTTCGATGCCAAACCCATCACCGAAATCTTTCACTTCGCGGCGGTCTACGACCTAGCGGTGACCCGGGAACTGGGCATGAAGGTCAACGTGGAGGGAACCCGGCGCGTTCTCGACTTTGCCGCAGAGTGCCCAAAACTCCAGCGATTGCACTATGTGAGCACCTGCTATGTGAGTGGACGCCATTGCGGAATCTTTCGAGAAACCGACCTCGACAAGGGACAGCGCTTCAACAACTTCTACGAAGAAACCAAATTCTTGGCCGAAGTGGACGTCCGTCACGCGCTGGAGGGCGGTTTACCTGCCACCGTCTATCGCCCGGCCATTGTGGTGGGGGACAGCAGGACCGGCCAAACCCAAAAGTTCGACGGCCTCTACTTCGTCACCGAGTTGTTGTTGAGACAGCCAAGATTTCTCTCCGTTCTCCCCTTGGTGGGGGACCCGGATATGGCCAGGATCAATCTGGTTCCCTGCGACTATATCATCGACGCCATCTTAGCCCTCAGTCATCTCCCGGAGTCTCTGGGTCGCACCTACCAATTGGCCGATCCTGAACCCCTCACCATCAGGGAGGCCATCGATCTCTGCTATCAGACCACCGAGCGCACGAGAACCCTAGAGTTGCCCCTCCCCAAGGGGCTGGCCAAGTGGAATCTGAAGTCGGTCCCCCCGGTGCAGAAAATGATGGGATTGCCGGCCGAAGCCATCGATTACTTTGTCCACCCCACTCACTACACCAGTGAGCAAAGCCAGCACGACCTTCATAAATTCAGCATCACTGTTCCGCCCCTACCCAGCTATTTTGCCAAGCTTTTAGAATTTCAACTGGCCAACCGAGGTCGAGGCCTCGGCAGCCTAGTCTAGAAAGGCGTCGAAAAAAGCGGGTTTCCATCGGTGCTAGCTTTGGCGCAATTTGAGACGACTTCGGTCCTTAAGCAGGTCGTGGGCTTACGGCCCTACCGTCGGGGTTCTTTTCGCCTGGAACTTGAAGCTCGGGACAGTGGCCAACTCATGGTCCACAACTACGGCCACGGTGGCAGCGGCATCACCTTATGTTGGGGAGTGGCAGAAGCGGCTACCGAATTGCTCTTGCCACACTTGAGTAAACCCCAGGCTATAGCGGTTCTGGGAGCGGGAGTGATCGGGTTGTGCACCGCCCATCGGCTGACTGAACTCGGCCATTCCGTGACTATTTATTCTGAGAAGTTCTCACCTGAAACCACCAGCGATGTGGCGGGAGGACTGTGGGCCCCCACCCACATCGACAAAAGTCATCTGGATCCCGACCTGTATCGTCGGATCCTGAGTGTGTCCTGGAAAGCGTTCGAGCAAAGAGAGGGTCCCGAATATGGGGTCCAAAGGGTGGACCTCTACGAAAGTGAAAATAGCGACCATCCTCTGGACCCCATGCCTGAATGGCTGACGGGACCCTGCGAACTTCTGCAACGTCTCCCTTACTCGCCCTCAGCCAAGCCTGGTCGGCTTTGGAAAACCTGGCTCATTGAAACTCCGGTCTTTCTGCGTAAGCTCAGGGCCGAACTGAGCCAACGGGGGGTTGTGTTCGTGCAGCGGCGCTTCACCGATAGTCTCGAAATAGAGGCCCTGAAGGAGCGAATAGTGGTCAACTGCTTGGGCTTAGGGGCCAAATTGGTGGTCTGGGACCCGCACCTTATTCCTATTCGAGGTGAATTGCTTCACTTCAAGCCCCTACCCACGAGCTTCATTCTTGACCACGATCACGGGTATGTGATCTCCCGACCTGACGCCCTTATTCTTGGCGGGAGTTACCTCGAAGGAGTCGACGACCTCACCGTTTGCCCCGCTACCCGAAACCGCATTTTAGAAGCGATCCGCTCCTATCTGTCAGCTTAAGAGGCTGTGCCCCGAATCGCCCCGAGTCCAAACGAAGCAATTTTTTCGTCAGGGGAATTGAAAATTCGAAGCTCATAGTGGACCTATTTGCAAGAATTTGCGGTTCCCATGGCGGAAAAAGGGCGAGTTTGGCGATGTGGGTTGATTCGGCGCACAGCCTCTTAAGGGCCTCCTTTCAAGGTCGAATCACAGACTCAGGTCCAAATTGCCCTATTTATTGAAGGATATTCCATGAAGGGGTGAGAAAAATCCCTGGCCTTTGGTGCCTGAGCACTGAAATGGGTTAGAGTTAGGGTTTCGACATTGCATCTTAAGAGTCTCGAACTGTACGGCTTCAAGACCTTCTCGAGAAAAACGGTCATCGATTTTCCCCACGGCTTCATGGCCGTGGTAGGTCCCAACGGAAGCGGAAAGAGCAACCTCACCGATGCCATCAGATTTTGCCTAGGGGATTCTGCCGTCAAGGCCCTAAGGGCCACCCGTTTAGACGAGCTGATCTTTGCCGGCACCCCCCAGCGCCCTCCCGCGCCCTTTGCCGAAGTGACGGCCACTTTCTGCAACGCCGACGGTCGCCTCCCGGTCGATCTCGCCGAGGTGGCCATCACCAGACGCTTGAGCCGTGACGGGGGCTCAAAGTTTGCCATCAACGGCACCACCTGCCGCCTGAAAGATGTCCACGAACTCCTCATGGGAAGCGGAATCGGCCCCGGCAGCTTCTCCGTTCTAGGCGGAAAAGAAGTGGACCGGGTTCTCTCAAGCGACCCCAAAGACCGGCGCATGATGCTGGAAGAGACCGCCTCGGTCAATCGTTACCGGCTGCGCAAGAAAGAAGCCAAGGCCAAACTCGAGCAGACCGAAGACAATCTCATCCGCCTGCGAGACATTCTTGGTGAAGTAGGCGAACAGCTCGAAGAGAGTAAGAAGCAGCTGCACCGGTATGAAAGATACCGAGCCAGCAAAGATGAGCTCGGAACCTTGGAGCGTCAGGTCGCTCTGCACGAAGTGACCGAGCTGAAGAGTCGGGCCGAAAAACTGCAGCAGCAGATCGATGTCGCCTATGTCGCCCTGGAGCAGGCCAAGGAAAGGGAACTGACGGCCCGCACATCTCTCGATGGGGTCGCCACCGAGAAGGAGAGCGCCGACCGAGAGCGTGAGCGTCTCAGCGCAAACCTTTCCGCTTTGAGAGAACGGAGCAGCGCCACTCAGGCCGCGCGCTCAAGCTTGGAGGCTCGCCGCAAGCAACTCGAAGACAGCTTGAACAGTACGGAGCAACAGCTCCACACTGGCTCGGATAGGGTTGACGGGCAGATGGGGCGGCTGACCGAACTGTCGAACCGCCGCCAGGAATTGAGCAAGGAACTGGACCGAGCCAAAGCCCACCTCCAAGTCATGCACGAAGAGCTGGCCCGCCTACCTGAAGAAGCCGGCGGCGAGGAAGCCAAGACCCTTCGGTGGGAGAAAGACAGTCTGCTGCAAAGAGAGCAACGGCTCAAGGAAGAGGCCGCTCAAGATGAAGCCCAGGCAGTGGGAGATCAGGATCGGCAGGCCGATTTAGAGTTTCGACAAGCTGAGTTGGAATCGGGTTCCTCAGATTTCGTGGCCGGTTCAGAAACCGTTGAATTCTTCGACCTCCAGGGTCTGGAGGCTCAACATCAAGAGACGGAGAGGTCTCTGTCCAAGCTCAAAGAGCAGAGAACTCGCCTGCAAAGTGAGCTGGAAGAGCAGATCTCCAACGGCCGGGAACTGGAAGCTCATCGCCGACCTTTGGTCTCCAAAGTCGCCGAATTAGAAGCCCTGGCCGTGGATCGCAGCAGCCTGCCTCCGGCGGTGCGGGCCGTCGTCAGGTGGTCCGACCCCGGTGTGGTGGGCCTCTTGGGCGAGTTGGTTGAGGTGCCCGAAGGCTTGGAGCAAGCCTTCGAGGCTGCTCTGGGTGGAGCGATGAACAACATCATCACCCGAGACAAAGCCACGGCTACAGCCCTGGTCAACCGGTTGAAGTCCGAGCGCCTCGGACGAGCCACTTTCTGGCCCCTGGATCTGTCGAGGAAGGAGCCCCGCCGACCGGATCTGCCCAACCGCCACGGGGTGGTGGGTTGGGCTTTAGATCTGCTGAAATACCCCTCGGAGCTTGAGCCCGTCCTAGCGCAACTCTTGGGGAAAACCGTGGTCATGGACAGTATGCCCGCGGCCTTGACGCTTTATGATCGCTGTCAGGGCGTTCGCCCTCATCTGGTCACCAGAGGCGGGGAGTATCTCAATCCGTCGGGAGCCCTGACCGGGGGGAGCCAACGCTCTGACCGCTCCGGTTTGCTGGCTGCCCGCAGCAAGCTCCATCAGGCCCGTCAAGATCTCAACGAACTCGAAAGAGCCTCGCACCGCATGGTGACTCGAGTTGAAAAGATTCAAAACCAACTGCAAGAAACGGAAGAGGCGCTCAAGCGTCGACAGACCCAATTCGAAGAGTTGGCCGCGACCCTGGCTGAGGGGCGGGCTCGTACTCAGGAGGCCAGCCGCCAAAAAGAGCGTTTGGCAAGTGAAAAGGACCGCTTGCTCCAGGAGTTCGAGAAACTCAAGAGTCGGGCCTCAACGCGAGCCGAACGGGCCGAGATGCGTCGCTTGCAGAAGATGGAACTTCAGCAGAAACTCGGCACCTTAGAGGAGCGACTGGCCGCCTTCAGTCGTCAGCAAGACCAACTCAGCCAGCGTCGTGACGCCCTGGTTCGAGAACGTATGCAAGCTGAAATGAGGGTGCAGCGCGCCCAAGAGCGCTTGGGGGATCTCGATCGGGAAAAGCAACGCGAGGAAGAGAGACTCCAAGACTTGAGGGCCGATCGGGGTCGAGCCGAGCAAGATTTGGCTCGAGCTCGAGAGGGCTTGCTGGCTTTGGCTGGCGAGGATCAAAGACTGGAAACTGAAGCCGCGCAGCTGATCGAGCGAGTGGAGAGCATGACGGCCGAACTCAAAACGGTGCGCTTGGCCCACCAGGCCATCGATGAGAAGGCGGAAGCCCTGCGCCAAGAGTTTGCCCGAGCCTCCTCCCAAGCAGCCCGGGAGAGTTCTGAGATGCACCGCCTGGAACTCGAGCGAACCCGCTCCATCACCCAGTACGAGGATGCCATCGAGCGCCTCAAAGACGGGCGGTCCGACGTCGAGCAATTGCTGCTGACGGCGAGAAACGCCGAGCCTATGACCCCCGAGGAACTGTTGGGGTCCAAGAGCCGGATCAGCCGATTGCGCCACTTTCTGGACAACTTTGGAGCGGTGAATCTGGGTGCTCGTGAGGACTTTGAACGGCTTTCCGAACGCTATCACAGCCTGGAACACCAAATCGTCGATCTCACTGAGAGCAAAGACAGCCTGAGAGCAATTATGCGAGACCTGGATCGAGCCACCACCGAATTGTTCTTGGAAACCTTCGAACGAGTGAACGACACCTTTGGTCGTCTTTTCTCAGACCTTTTTGGTGGCGGCAAAGCTCAGTTGGTCCTCTGCGACCCTGAGGAGCCTCTGGATTCTGGAGTGGAGATCATGGCCTGCCCCCCGGGCAAGAAACAGCAGAACATGATGCTGATGTCCTCGGGGGAACGGGCCCTATCGGCCATCGCCTTTCTCATGGCCCTGCTGGCCTGCAAACCCAGCCCTATCGTGATTCTTGACGAATTGGACGCCCCTCTCGATGAACGCAACGTGGAGAAAGTGGCCACCCGACTGTTGGAATTCTCCACCAGCTCTCAGTTTCTGGTGGTCACCCACAATCGTAAGACCATGGAGTTCGCCGATCGTCTGTACGGGGTGACCATGGTGGAACCGGGGATCTCTCAGGTTCTTACGGTGGAGTTGGCCCAAGTGGAAGAAAAGTTAGGGGTCTTAGGATGAAACTGAAACAAGTTCTGGCACAGGGTTTCACCTTGATGGTGTCTCTGCCCAAGAATTGTCCCAACTTGGCTGCTCGAGCCGTAGAGGCCGGCGCCCAATGTCTTAAAGTGCACTTGAATTGCCACCATTTTGCCTCGGACACCCGCTTCGGGACTTGGGCGCAGGAGAAACAGGCCATTCAAGAGATCTTGGACGCCATCGGAGAGGTTCCCCTTGGCTTGGTTACCGGGGAAGAGGTGCAGCCCTCTGAGAGCGATTGGAAAGAGATCTTGGAGGTGGGTTTCGATTTTTGGGACCTTTTTTGCCGCTTCACTCCGCCAGAGTTCTTGGACCTGCCCCATCTCGGGAAAATGGTGGCTATAGACTCGAGTTGGACCCCAGACTTGGTCGGGAGTCTAGCGGCCTTGGGAGTAGACGTCATCGAATCCTCCATCATCCCTCGGGACCGCTATCGGGGAGACTTAAACCTGGAAGATCTGGCTGCCTATCATCGCTTAGCAGCCTGCTCGGAACTCCCAATCCTGATCCCCACCCAGCGGGCCATTAGGCCGAACCAGGTGACTCACTTGGAGAGAGTCGGGGCCGCCGGATTGACCATAGGCGCGGTGGTCACCGGATTGACCGCCGACTCGCTGACTTCTGCCACTGGGGCTTACGCTGAAGCCATCTCTGCGCTGTACTCCGCCATAGACTGAACGACCCTATGTTCGGAGAGTCCACTGGCCTAAGGGGGATAGCGGAGGGCTAGTTCCATTTGAGACCCTGAGTTCTGTTCTGGAACCTGCTGCCCAGGGAGAAACCCCTTAAGCCTTGTCCGCTAGAAAACGGATTAGCACCCTTTTTGTCGAAATCTTCTCCTATGAAAGAACTTCACACCGCTACTTTTGCCCTGGGATGATTTTGGGGACCTGACGCCCAGTTTGGGAGTCTTCCAGGAGTCTACCGCAGCCGTGTAGGCTATGCCGGAGGAACATCTCCCTCTCCCACCTATCATGATATGGGTGACCATACGGAGTGTCTCCAGCTGGACTTCGATAGCCGGGAGATATCATTTGCCAGTCTGCTAGAAAGGTTTTTCGAGTGGCACAATGCCTTCCGCAAGCCCTACGCTCGCCAGTACATGTCGGCTGTCATGCTGCACGATGAAGAGCAAAAGCTTGCTTGGCTTAAAGCAGTCACCGAGAGAGAGGATGCGAAGCGCAAGGTCTTGTCGGAAGTGCAAGATTTCTCTGGTTTCACTTGGGCCGAGGACTATCATCAGAAGTATTTCCTGCGTAAGAATCGCTTGCTCGCACTTGAGCTGAAGAGCCGTTTCCCGACCTATGAAGAGCTTGTGAATTCCACAGCGGCGATGAAAGCCAACGCCATTCTAGCAGGACACCTCAGCCCAAAAGAAGATGAGCTGAAAGACCTAGGCTTTTCCGCCGAGGCACGGAGCCAGTTGTTGGCCCGAAAGAAGTCGTTTCTCGGCCAAATATTCGGCTCGATGTTGCCTTCGCACTAGATTTACATCAACAAGGGCTCTGTGACCTTCAACTTGAGACACACTATGAGCGAAATTTACTCCGCGAGAAATTGGAGTGTGCTACCTGTATGAAACTGTTCTCCACCTTCCCCTTGCGACCATTTGGGCTCCCGACTCCACTTTGCTGTCGGCGCGATTGCAGATGAGCCGGGACGATGCAGAAGATGGTGGAGAGTGAGCAAATGATGGGGAGACGGGGGGGTCCGTCTGCTTACCGGTAGCGGACAATCTGGCCGATGGGCTATGATAGGTCGGGTGAAGCGGTCATATTACAAGAGAGTCGTGGGAGTTTTTTTGCTTCTGGCAGGCATAGCCTTGGTGCGACCCCTACTTGAAAACCCTGTTAGCCGAATCTTTGTTTCTGGCGAAAGTCTGGACGTAACCAGGGAGGAGCTCCTTAAGCGGTGGGAGCCTTGGGAGAATGTCTACCAGAACGAGATGGAACTCTATCTCAGCAAAGGGGATATCAGTCTCGAGGTGCTTTGTGCACCCTCGGGTCCCTTTCAGTTCACCGGCGAGCATTTGGAGATTCCCGGGGGGTCGGTTCGTCGGGGCCAATCACGAAGCGAAGTTCAGGAGATTCTCGGACCCCCCTACCGCACCTCGGACGCACCAGAAAGGGGTGAGGAGTTTTCCCACGAGGGTCACGAGTGGTTGAACTCATTTGGAACCGTGGTTGCTCGCTTCATTGTGACCTACCGTATCGATCAGGTGTACGAGATCGTGGCTGCTAGAGAAGACAGACGCGAAGAGTTCCACAATGCCCACGGTCATGATTTTCAAGAGTTGAGAGAGTGAACGTAGTGCCCTGGTATACCCGAACATCCCGACGCCGCTCTTGAATCGAATCCTCCGACCTCCATCCTATGGACCTGCCGCGAACTCGCCCGAGTGGCGTGCCAATATAGAGAATGGGAGCGTTATATCTTGCTTGACTTGGTCAATCCCAGCACGGCCCGAGGCTGAGATTGGGAAGTTCATCGCACCGGGGCAAGGCGCGAACTGGTCGAAGTGGCCTTGGCGCAGAAAAACTACGAACTCGCTTTTCAGAGACTTTTAGATTGCGCCGCCGACTGTCCCCGTGATTGCGAGAGGGATTTGATACGGTTGGCTCAAGAGCTCTGGCGAGTAGGCTATCGAGTCCAATTTCACGAAGTCTTGGACCGGCTCAAAGAACGACCGAACCCTGATCTTTCGCTCATCAATGAAACCCAAGACGCCTACAAAACCATGGGTTCGATCTGGAGCAAAGAAGAAGTCGAAAGGCTCCAACCCAAGTTCCTCGACCCGCTCTAAGGGAAGAGAGGAGGCGGCTGCTGAACTCTCCCCCATGCCATTGACTTACCTGAAAAAGCAGTACCGCGCCCATCAAACTCGCTGGGCTCTCAGCGGCGATCAATTCGCCTTCGCCGATTCGGTGAACTACCTCAATACTCAACATTGGGACCGGGTGGTGGAAGACCGGGGGGCGCTGTTCAGTCGGGCCTATCTGAAGTGCTTGGAAGAGCACAACCCGGAACAGCTGACTTTCAAGTACGGGCTCATCTACCGAGAGGGAGAACCCATCGCCGCCGTGGTGATGCAGATTCTGGATACCGATCTGTCGGCTTTCGTGCCGAAAAAATCAAAACGCGCTCAAGGTGGCAAATTTATCTCCACACGAATCCTGGTTTGCGGGAGCTTGCTGTGCTGGGGCAATCGCGGGGTGGCGATCGCCGACGGAGTGGAGGAGTCGACCGTTTGGCCAGCGGTTGCCGAACTTTTGTATCGGGTACGGCGTTCGGAACGAATAGGCGGGGAAACGGACTTCGTTTTGGTGCGAGACCTGGCAGCCGGGCATCAGGATTCGACCATCCTGGAAGACTACAGCTACTCGATCGTTCATGTGGAGCCGGATATGGTGCTGAACCTGCGAGATTGGACAAACAACGACGACTATCTGGCCTCGCTGCAATCGAAATATCGAAAAGCGGCTAAAGATATCCGTAAGAGGATCGAGAAAGCGGGATGCGTGCTAGAAGATCTGGCCGACCCCGACAAGTACGAACATCGGCTCTTTGAACTTTACCGAGCGGTTTGGCAAGAGGCGGAGGTCCGTCCCGTGGAGTTTTCTAAGAAGTATTTGAGTGCATTACAGAAGGCCCTGAGTCAAGACTACGCCTACCTTGTCATTCGCAAAGAAGAGAATATCCTGGGATTCGTGACCCTCATCAAAGACAGGGACACGGCAATCGGATACATCCTCGGATTTGATCGCGAGGCCGCCCAGGAGTTACCTCTCTACTTGCGGCTACTCCAAGCCGTGGTGGAACGCGCTCTGGAATGGGGATGCAAACGCGTATCCTTCGGTGGGACGGCGCTTGAGCCGAAGGCAAGGTTGGGCGCAGAGCCTGAGCCCCGGCAGGTGTGGGCTCGTCATCGATTGGCTCCCTTGAATGTGATGGTAAAGCCTCTGCTGGAGTCGTTCACGCCTCAGCAGCCGCCTGCTCGGAATCCGTTTAAAGCTGAATTGTAAGACTGGTGTTCTGCCCACGGTGCCACCGATCAACCTGTTGCGACCGGCTGGGGATTTCCGTAAGTTGAAGCGATGAAGCACCTGCTGATGGTTCTCATCCTGGTGCTCTCCGCGGCCCCCGCGCTCGCCAACGAGGAGATCGACGCCATCTTCGCCGACTGAGTCGGCAACCGCCCCGGCGGCGCCGTGAGCGTGGTCTTCTGAGACAAGCTGGTGTTCTCCAAAGGCTACGGCTACGGGATCGAAAAATACCAGGGATACACCCGCATCTCCCACGACCGCTCCTAGTACGGCGCCTCCACCTAGCTGACCCTCTATCCGGAGCTGAAGCAGGGAGTCATCGTGCTCTCCAACCGTGAGGAAGACTGCCAAGAACTCGGCGAGCTCGTCGAGGATCTCTACCCCCTTAGGACCCATGGACCTGCAGCTGTCTGCGGCTTCGGCCCATTTTTTTGGGTGATCACGCAAAAGGAGCAACTCGTGCCCGTGGCCCTTCCTGATAGAGTCGTATCTCGTGAAGCCGCACGTAGGTAAGGGAGGGGTTAAGGGCGAGGCGGACCCCGAGGGAGGATTGGTCCCGGCGGGGACGGGTTGGTTAGATTGAGAACCTGAGCGCTGTTCTTGAGCATAGTACAAGGGGAGAGAGTTTGGCTCGGGGTGAGCGTTGGACACCGGGGATAGGTCAGAATGTTAGAGGAGCAGATTCCGGTGATGAGCTACCAAGGCTGGACTTAACCCCAATGACCACCGCACGACGACGAAAGTAAGCTGGGGGGATCTAAGCCCACTGGGAGCCTCGGGGTGGCTGGGCAGAAGGTCTTTGGAAAGAGATGTGATGAGGGGGTCACCTCAAGCCACCTTGCTGGAATAGCTCTCCCATTCCTCGCCTCGCCAGCCTATCCAACAGTCCAGCCAGGAGGCTCGGGAAAGTTTGTGGAGGCGGTCGAGGCGGCGTCCTTCGGCATCAGTGAAGACTAGGCCGT
>JBJHCR010000160.1:0-14371 GCA_050486105.1 Vulcanimicrobiota bacterium | reverse complement strand
AGCTGATCCCATCTCGGTCAGGGCACCGGGAGCCCACGGCTTGAGGTGGTGGAACAAACTGAACAAAGGGCGGACGGTCCTATTAGGTTACAACTTTCCGGTGGAAGTGCGGGATGCGGCTAATGCAATGACTAACTTTGGGTCCACCCTCGACAGCACTTTCAGTATCAGGGACGTTGTGATCACGCCTCAGAACAAGCAGCAATGGGCCTGGATGGTGGGCAACGCGAAATCAGGAGAGTCCGCTTGGAACGCTTGTGCTTGGGATTCAGAGTTTTATTATTACTTGGCTAAGTATGACTCTAAGTTTGATTCTCTATTCGACAGTATGAGCCAGGATAATGAAAAAGATGTACCGGAGCAAACGATTTTAGGAATCGTTCGAATGCCGTTAGACCTCCAAACGGGAGTCCCGAGTTACATTGATGGGAGCGGCCACCGAGTACCCTTCGAGCCAAAGGACCCTCAGGGACCTCCACAATATGCCCAGATTTTCGATATCCCGTAACTGAAGGAGACCAAATGAAAAAAGTCTATGCAATCTTTATGTCTTGGATGCTCATCCTTGGTCTTGCTACTCCAGGGCTGGGACAATTTACAGACCCTGCTCAGGCTGCCTACTATGAGGCCTTAGACCAAATTCAACTTTATGGTCGTCATGATATCGGCCTTGAGCTACTTATGGAGTTAATTAATGACTATCCGAATTCTCCCTGGGCCCTTACTGCCAGATTTCAGGTCGGTCATCAGCAAGACACTGCTGAAGAGTCAATTGCCATCTACCAGCACATAGCTTCAGACTATCCTGGGACACTGGACGAGGCATTAGCCAGATTAAACATACTCCGTTTGCAGTATCCAGTCGAGCTTGAAGCTTGGCTCACGGAAGCTTCAATATTAGCAGAAGAATATAGGTCCCCCCTTATCGAGGAAATTCTAGCAGGCAGCAATGTGGAAACAAATATCGCGACTGTAAGAGACTTACCCAATGTAAATCATCTGGTTCTAGCGAAGATATATACGAAGATGTGGGGTCGGATTGCTCTTCAGAATCGTCAAGTCGAACGTGCCCTACCCTTGGTCATCTTTTTGCGCAACGCCATAGAACCTACAGGAGTTATGTCAGGATTTGGTCACGATATTCAGTTCAGTCTCATGAGAATGCAACTTCCAAATGGAACTCCCACCCCTGGAATTGTGGTAGACCCAAACGTCACCATTCAAGCTCCCTCCGAAGGTTCCGTCACTGGCCCCAATCCAGTGCTCTCAGCGACCATCTCGGTCGGAGACTATCGCCACGTTCAAGCTAGCCTAAGCAAAACAGAGATCACCCTCGACGGCGTGGACATCAAAGCTCAGACATCATTCCGCTCGGAGATCAACCGTATCCTGGAAGAGGACGTTACTTTCGAAACAGTTTACCTTTCCGCCGACCTCGGACCATTGTCGCCGGGTACACATACCATCACGCTGACCGTACCTGTCGAGGACTATCGGGGAGGTCCGGGATTGACCACCGTCACCCGGACTTTCACCGTAGACCCCCAAGACCCCCAAGACCCCCCCGACGACCCCACCAGCGATACTCTCCCGGCGATCAAAGACACCACCATCTACGACCGGGGTCCGCATAAAAACGAAGGGGCCAACCCCCGGTTGTTGCTGAAAAAGGTGCAGGGCAAGCCCGCTCACTTCTTGGTGGGTTTTGATACCGCGAACCTGGATACCAACGGCCTGACCAAGGCCACCCTGGTGCTGACCATCGACTCCAGCCAGAATGTGACCGGCTGGGGGAATGGGCGGCCGATTCGGGCCCGTAGAGTGCTCACCGAATGGGCCGAGGGCAACGGTAAGAGCTTGGAGTTGCCCAACAACCAACAGGCCAGCGGTTCAGGTGAGGGGGCCACCTGGTTTAGCCCGGCGGATGCCAACATCGCTAACAATCAGGCGGATTCGGCGGTCACTTGGAGTGGGGGCATGAGCTTCACCGCCCCGTCGACGGCTCCCACCGTGACCATCACCAACCACCAAAGCGGAGAGATAGCTTTTGAGGTCACCGAAGACCTATTGCTGGGCGCGCCCCACGGTTGGCTCGTCTCCCGGGACCAGGATGTGGGCTCCCAGGTGGCCTTCCACTCTCGAGAGGCTGGAGCGGCCCTTGCTCCTCGCTTGCTGTTGGAGTACGGAGGCCCCCTCGCTGGGCCTCACCACCCGGCAAACCCCTTGGCTTTGCTAGCATCGATGAGAACTCAACCCATCGCGACCACCCAAGCCCTCTGGTCCGAAGGCCAGTCCAGCTTAATCAGCCTCTTGGACGGAAACCCACCCACCTCCAAGTCAAACAGCATAGTCACCCTCAAGCCTCTAGAGGCCTCCCCCGAGTCCCGGCCGGGCCTTCGCCAGGCCCTACGCCAAAATCCCATGCTAGCGGCAGTCGGGGAGCAGTTCGTTGGCTCCTTAGTCGGACTAAACCCCATCACACAAGGACTAGCCGGCACGGCCTATCGGGGGTGGCTGGAGTTGGGGTAGGTCTTGTAGACGGCACGCGGCTGGTTTTGGGAAATTTAACCGGAGCCCCCACACCCGCCCAAGTAGCTGGCGCTGTCCTCCGCGACACTTGGAAAAACGACGGCAGCCAGGGCCATAAACGTCTGGTGTCCTTGCTCAGCGCGGCCTTGAACCGGGGTGTGGTCGAGAACTACGAAGACTGGAACAAAGCCGAGAAGTTCTACACTCGGGCTGATGGCCGCTACAACCATTATTCTAAGATCATGCACCAGTTCGCCCTCAACGGTAAAGTCTACGGTTTCGGCTACGATGACGTCTACGGCCAAGACCCAACCCTGGTCAGCCCCCTGCCTCAGGTTAACCGCTTAGAATTGCAGATCCCGGCCATCCCTAGGCTGTAACGCACCTCACCCAACTGTTAACTTTTTGCGAACATGACCGGGCTTCACCCCTGGTATTCTGATCTTGGGAAAGGAGCCATCTGTGCTGATCACGTCAACACCCGGGGGGGGCTCATATCGACCGACGGAATCGAAGTTAGCTACTGCAACTGTTGCAGAGCAGGTCGAGTCTGAAATCCTGCCCTCCGATGGAGTGGAGCTGAGTCGGGCCTCGCGAGCTTCAGACCCCACCAAGGCCGAGTGGGATCGGCTGATCGCAGGTGGTGAGGACGACGGCTACCCGGTGCTTCCTGGGCGTCGCTCTTCGGAGCCGGTGCCGGGCACTATGGACGAGGTTCGGGCCATCGTCGACAGTCTGAGTTTTCACGGCATTGATCCTTTTGTGGCCACGGTAGCTGCGGCCGTCAGTGCAGGAATGACCAAATTGCCCAGGGGCGAGTTTGGAGTCCACGTTCCGGTGCCTGGATTCTACAACAAACCGGCCAAAGTTCGGATGAGCACCAGAAACGGGCCCGAGGCACCCATGATGGTGATTCTCCCGGGAATTCACGGCTCAGGCGAGGGTTCACACACCGACTCTTTCAAAAAGATGGCTCTCGAGCGAGGCATGAACTATGTGGTGATCCCTAACTCATTGAGCTCCGACGCTCTCGATTGGGAGCCCGTGAACCACCCCGGAAATCCCCGGGTGGACGCCAAAGCCACCCACACCTTACTCAAGGAACTCCAGAGCAAGTATCCCGACCACTTCCGCCAGGTTTCGGTGGGCGGGTACAGCTACGGAGCCTTGCACGGAGCCAACCTGGTTCGCTTTGAGGAAGAATCCCAGCGCGATCCTTCCAAGCGCTTGATCAACGGCTCCCTGGTGGGAGTATCGCCCCCGGAAAATCTCGAACACTCCATGAAAGAGCTGGACGGCCTGAGAGAATTGTACGCCGAAGGGGCCGGCAGTATCATTGGCACCGGGCTGAGCTACCGCAACCAGGTTAGGCGCCATGGCTATGAAAATTTTATGCGCAGCGATCTCTCCGGGCGCGGCCCTGGGCAGAACATCACCGAGATCAAGATCTCTGACAAATACGGGTCGCGAGATGGAATGGAGTCCTTAGTGGACCGGGTTGACCGACAGTTCGGTCACGACATCTTGCCGGTGAATAGCCCCGAATATCCCGACGCTTCTAGAGCCGAAAAACGCAGAATGCGCCAAGAGCACGAGCAGCAGATCGAAGACATGACCTACGCTCGTTTCTCCGACGATTGGATGTCCAAAGATAAGTGGCTCAAAGACCGACGGATGACACCAGAGCAGATGGCTGAGCGCTATAAGTTCACCACCGCTATGAAGGCCATCAAGGACACCCCGGTCATGATGTTCGGCTCTGCCGACGACTATATCCTCACCGATCGCAACGTTCAGGACATTCGGGCTCTAGAGCGACGACCGGCCAAGAACCACGTGGTCAAGACCTTCGACACCGGCGGCCACGTGGGGGTTCTCTGGAATCCCGAAGTGCAGAACGTCTTGGCCGACTTCGCTTACGCACCTCCGTCCGCAAAAGCTTCCGCTTAGGGTTTTATGGACCCGATTACTCACGCCTTGCTAGGCGCCCTCGCCGGCAGTTCGGTGGTGCCAACCCAGCACCGCAAAGCAGCAGGGTTCGCCGGGGCGGTGGCGGCCGTGGTGGTCGACGTAGATGTTTTCTTTCATCATCCTAACGACCCGCTTTTTCAGGTGGAGATCCACCGACAATTCACCCATTCCTTGATCTTTGTACCATTTGGCGCCTTGCTGGTGGCCTGGCTGCTGTGGTGGCTGTTGAAGGGTCGATTGAGCAAGCGTCAGCTGTACTTGGCCTGTTTTGCAGGCCAGGCCACCGCCGGCCTCTCCGACGCTTGCACCAGTTATGGCACCCAATTGCTGTGGCCGTTCTCGAATGCGCGCTTTGCTTGGAATCTGATTTCTGTGGTGGATCCGGTCACCACCTTGGTTTTGGCGATCCTTCTCTTCCTATGGCTCAGACAGGGTCGGGTTCTTTTTCTCGTCCTGGGATGGTTTTGGGTTGTCCTCTCCTTGGTGTACGGACTTTGGCAACGTGAGCGAGCCACTCAGGCCGCGCTGGAGGCGTGGAGTGTTCAGGGCCGAGAGATACAAGGGTATGTGGTCAAGCCCACTCTCGGCAATCGCAGACTGTGGCGGGCCACGGCCTTGGGACAGGACGAAGTCTTCACCCAGGGAGTGCGTTTGGGCTTTCTTGGCGGGGTTAAGGTACTGCCAGGGGAGTCGGCGCCCTTGCTGGTAGTTGAGCGGGATTTCGCCGAGTTTGAGGGGACTGTCCTCTATCGCGACTTGTGGCGTTTTCTCCGCCTTTCCGACGGCTATTTGGTGCGTCATCCCGTTTACCCTCAGGTGGTGGGAGACGCTCGCTACGCCATGCTACCCACCAGCATGACCCCTCTTTGGGGGGTGGAGCTTGGCTCGGACCCCGAAGAGCCGCTGCAGTTTGTCACCTTTCGCGATGGAACCCGGGCTGTTCGGGAAGAGTTCATGCGTCAACTGTTGGGGGAATAGAGAAACTCCCCCAACAGCCTTGCGACGGACTTTTGGCGGAGCTTCTTTTGAGGTGTTCGGTTCCTGTGTTAGCTTGCGAGTTCGGTTGCGGTCTGTTCAGGGCCTGAAAAGACGGGACCGAAAACATCCTTGGCCATCTGCACCGACTCTTTACCGGCAATACCCATCACCGTACCGGGGCGGTCGACAAAAGCTTTGGCTGCCAGGGTGGTCATAGAGGCCAGGTAAAGAGGAGTCGACAGTGGGCCGGCCCAGGGAGCCACAGCGGTCATTGCGCCCACGGCGAAGTGCACACCACCGTTGATGCGACCATGGAGGGTTTCCTCGGTCATCATTTCCTTGGCTCCGGCGGCGGCCATGAATCCACCAAGGGCTGCTCCCACTACGTGGGGGACGCCGTAGCTGCGTCCGGCAATGTTGGTCACCACGTGGGGAAGTTGGGCCAGTGAGGCACCCACCGCATAAGTGAGATCTCGTTCGGCCCGGAAGGCACTGGAGATTTGTACCTGGTCGGCAAGGGTCGTTTCGGCCTCACCTTCGCTGGACTGCGAGAGTGAAGAGACTGCAGAAGGAGCAGGAAGAGCTTTAAGGGCCTGGGGTGGAGAGGTGAGAATCTGCATGGGAACCGTCCTATTCTTTGAGGATTGACCTGACTTTTCTCGGCTGTGCTGGGACCGCTGAGGACAAGCAGGTATCCTGATGTACTTCTGGACGGAAGGTACCTTAGAAACGTAATAAAGGAGTTAAATAACCTTCATATCCTGGAGGGAGGCTCAGGAGGGTACAGAGGAGCTATCTGGCCGGCTCGAATCCAACCTGTTTCGCCGGTTCCTAGTCGCACTTGCCACAAATGCCGGTCCGTGTCCATCAGCTCAATCATCAGTCCTGGTGGAAGTGGCATTAGGGGTCGAAGCTCGATGGGATCGTTGAGCAAAGAAACCCCGTCGAGCATCACCAACCCTCGCGATGGAGCAGGAGTGGTGACCAGCCAGATACCGCAGATCATGGCCCACCAAAAGAGGGCGACGATGGCAGGTTTTGGAGAGTGTTCGGGCTTCTGTTGGAAGATAAATCGAGCCAGGGCAGACCACAGGACTATACAGAATAGCGGGAGCAAGGCCAAAAACGCGAGGTGGTGATCGGTCCACCAGGGAGTGCCTCGAACCTCCAAATTCTGAACCTGAGAATCCAGGTCGGCCTTCACTTCTCGGAGGCGCCGACGCGTAGCGAGGTCCGCTGGGCGAGCGAGTAAGGCGCGCTCAAAAGCCAGACGAGCCTGGGGTAGTTTGCCCAGCTCTCGGTGTGCTATTCCTAGATTATAGTACACCCCGGAAGTATGCAGTCCTTGGAGGAGCAACGGTTCAAGTAAGTCCGTCGCTAGCGCCGGTTGCTCCTCTTGCAAGGCTTGGACCCCTTGGTCAAACTCACTTTGATTAGACCAGGCACTCGCTGAGGTGGCCCAGAGGGCCAGAGCCAGGAGCAGCACTCTCATGCTCATGAACCTTTCCTCCGACGGTTGAGAGAACGCCAGCGCTCGTTGAGTCGATTCAAGTCCGAGTCACTGAGAGGGCCTCCATATCTGGCTCGGTCCACCTCAAGCTTGAGACTTTCAAACTCGGCAATCTCCTCCTGGTGCCATCCGAGACTTCGAAGTCTGTCGGCTCGCCTTCCCTGTCCTTCTTGCGGCGCAAGCGAAGTCAGCTCTCGGGCGAGAGTCTCGTGATCGAGAGTAGGAAAGGTTACCCAGGGCCAAGACCTCACCGCAATCTGACCGGCAACCTTCAGGTTCGGCTTCTGAACAGTGAACAGAGCAACCAAGCCGGTGAGCAGCCCTGAGAGAGCCAGCAGCAGCCTCAAATCAGTCGGTTTCGATGGCACAGTAGTCCCGAGTTCGGATTTGGGACGTTGAGAATCCGGAAGGTCCCAAGAGTCTGCCTCCTGGACCGGATCCGCGGTTTGTGTCGCACTGGGTAGGACCTCAAACTCCAGGGGTGATATGGCGATCGTTTCATATCTCTTGGTTGAGGGACGGAAATACGAGAAGGCAATCCCATCGAGTCGATAGATTCCGGGCTGCCGTGGTTTCAGCTGGAAATTGTAGGTGCGACGACTTTCGACTAGCCCACTTTCTCCGCTGGTGGAGGAGGGTCCGGAACGCTGCTTTTTCTCCAGGTTGTCCCAAGCCGGCAAATGGGGATAAGGTACCAGATCGAGATGACCGTCGCCTTTGATCGAGATGGAGAGCTCCGTGGTCTGCCCTAAGCGGATCTGGGTATCCTTGAGCAAAGCTGAGATGTCAAAGCGTTCTCCCACAGCTCCGGTGAAGCTTTCCGGCCGACCGTCCCTAGGCAAGGGAAGGACCTTTAGGGTCTTGGCTCCGGTGTTCAAAGTGCGGAGACCGCCCATCAGCCCAAGGTTTACGCTCATTTCCACCGCTGGGAATTCATAGGTCCCTTCATTTAGGGGAAAGAAGGCCGTCTCGACTCGGCTCACCGCATAAGGCCGTCCAGAGCGATAGTCGCGGAAGCTCTCCTGCTCGAAAGGAACCCTCAGAAAGCCCACGGGATTGCTGGGAGAATAGCGAGGATCAGAAAGCAGACGAACGGCGGTCCATAGGCTAAGGGAGTAAATCGTGGATTGATGCTTGTACACCGTTTCCGGTTTGAGTTCGGCCTCTAGCAAGACGTCGTCTTCCTGAGGTTGCGGTGGGAAGCGATGATAGTTGAGCAGCCCGGAAGAAGTGGGAGTTCGAGTACGGGTTGCTCCGACAGCATCGGTGACCTCGAGGCGCAGGCTGGGGGTGCGGAAGGGCAATCCCGATATGGTGCCCTCTAAGGGCTCAATGAGATGCCGCCCGGTGCGCAAAGGCACGATTTGGAAGTCGACCTCGGTAGAACTGTTACTGCGGCCGTTGATGGTGGAAGCGGAAATCCGGCGACCAACCAAGTTGAATTGCAGGCCTCCCTCTCGACTGCTCGGTTCCGGGATGTCAATAGAGGTCGACATTCCGGACACCCGCACTGTCAAGATGGCGGTTTCGTCGAGGCCGATAGCCTCAGTGGAGAGGGTGACAGTGACCTTATCCTGGTCAGAGTGCTGGGCCCACCCAGGAGTGACCAAGCAAACAAGAAGCAGTAGGATGAGTCTTACCACGCTTTCCCTCCCGGAGGAAGCGGCTGAGGAGCCGACACCATGGGTGGGCGGCCGTCCCGCTCTTGTTGCCGAAAATACTCGAGCAGACGAGCCCGTTCCAACTCCTCCTCGGCAGCCTGGCGTTCCTCTTCCGAGGGTTGAGTGCTCTGATTCTGGCTGCTCGATTCCTCAGTGTTTTCGCCGCCTTCTCCACCTTCGGAAGGGTCGCCTTGCTGTTCCTCGGAGTCGCCCTCATCAGGATCCGTTGAGTCCTCTTGTTCCTGTTCGCCTTCGTCGCTCTCTTCGGACTCGTTTTCGTCATCGTTGTGCTGATCGTCATCTTCGGACTCTCCAGAATCCTGATCCTGATCCTGATCCTGGTCTTGGTTTTCGGGATCTTCCTGACGTCGAAGAAGCACTTCGATGTTGTAGCGGGCGTCGTCGTCATCGGGGTTGAGCAGTAGGGCTTGCTGATAGGCGCCCATAGCCTCGTCGAATTGCTCCAGGCGAAAGTGGGTGTTTCCCAGATTGTAGTTAGAGCGGGCTTTAAGCTCGCGGTCGATGTCTGCCTGGGACAGTTCCTCGAAGTGCGGGAGAGCCTCTTCGAAGCGGTCCTGATGAAAAAGGCTCAAGCCCAGATTATAGCGCAATTGGGCCTCGACTCGTGGTGGCTGGGGCTGCTCTAAGAGCTGAGTTCCAATTTGCTCCACTTGGGACCAAGCTTGATCGGTGGCAGCTTTGGCCAGCTCGTGGGCCTGCCAAGGGGACACGGCGGCCGCTGGCAGGCAAGTGACGCCCAAGACAAAGCTCAGCCCCCCCACAAAAAAAATGAGCCGCAGGAAGCTCATAGCCTTTTCCTCCGTTCGTCGAGCAAGAGACTCACCAAAAAGAAGAATCCAGCCAGACCAAGAAAAAGCTGAAACCGCTCTTGCCTCTTAGTTTCAGTGCTGGTTCCCAATAGGCGCTTTTCCCGTCTGTTCAGGAGATCAACGTAGGAACCCAATCCGTCGGTCTGTCCATCCATCTTCAGGGAAACCCCTCCCGTCAATTGAGCGATCTCATCCAAGAGTTGTCCATCCATGCGAGAGACCACGACCTCTCCTCGGTCGTCTCTAAGGGATCGACCAATTTCATCGGGTACCGTCGCTCCGTCCTTAGTTCCGATACCGACGGTGTCAATGATGACCCCGGCAGCCTTGGCCTCCTCTGCGGCCTGCAAGGGCTTACTGGCATGATCTTCGCCATCGGTCAACAGGAGGATGACTCGGCCTGCGGGAGGCTCGTCCTCGTTGGTCTGGAAGGCCGAAAGGGATACTCTGATGGCATCACCGATGGCGGTTCCTGGCACGGGAATGGCTTCAATCTTCATTTCATCGAGGAAAATGTCCAAGGCATCGTTGTCCAATGTCAAGGGGCAGAACAAGAAGGCTGTTCCGGCAAACCCCACCAAGCCAACCCGGTGGCCGTGCAGACTGTCTATCAGAAAGGCCAATTCTCGGCGGGCGTTTTCCAGTCGAGAAGGATGCAGATCCTGGGCGCGCATAGAGGCCGAGAGATCCATGGCGATGACGATCTCTAATCCGCTTTGACTGCTGCGCCCCTCCAAGACTCCCCATTGTGGACGCGCCAAAGCCAAGGCAAGGGCCAGGGCGCTAAGCCAGAGAAAAGTCTGGCTTGCACCTTGGCTTCCGAAGGTAGGGTTGGTGGTGCCGCCGAGCAGACTGCGCATTCGCACGGATACAAAGGCATCTTCGACCGTTTCCGTCTTGCCGGGCGATACGACCTGACTCATGATCGGCATCAGAAGGACCGCTACCACCGCTATGAACGCCCAAGGTTCAGCCCAGTGCAGGTCTCCCAAATCGAGGCTAGGCATAAGTCTAAAACTCCTCTCCTCGTAGTCGGCGATAGGCCATGATGGTCAGGAGAATCAAGGCAAGGGATGCCGGAAGCAGCATCAGTTCACGATAAAGGAGCTCGGGTTGCTCTTCCCTTTCGGTTCTCTCCAGCTTGTCGATGTCTCGGTATACTTCCTCGAGAGCGGCGGCGTTGGTGGCTTTATAGGCTTTCTCTCCCGTTGTCCGGGCGATGGCTCGAAGACTCTCCATATCGATCCCGAAGTCTCCCATGATGCTTGAGAAGTCTCTCTCGGAGCCCATGCCGATGGCGTGGATTCGGATTCCGTAGTGAGCGGCCAGTTCCGCAGCTTGCAACGGCTCGATCTCGCCGGCGTTATTGATCCCATCGGTTAGGAGAACGATAACCTTTGATTCCCCGGGAAGGTCCTTGAGGCGGTTGACCGAGGTTGCAAGTGCGTTCCCTATGGCGGTTCCGTCCCGTCGTGTCATCCCCGGATAGGTGTGGTCCAGCAGTGTTAGGAGGGTGGCGTGATCGCTGGTTAGCGGACACTGAGTCAAAGCGATGCTGGCGTAGACCACCAGGCCGATGCGGTCATCAGGTCGGGCTTCCACGAAAATTTTGCTGACCTGCTTGGCAACTTCAAACCGATTTGGCAGAATGTCCTGGGCATTCATACTGGTGGAAGTGTCAAGACACATTATGATGTCGATGCCTTCCTTGACCTGGGGCTTTTCTCCGAGACTCATCTGGGGACGAGCCAAAGCAAGCAGTAAGCAAAGCCAGAAAAGCAGGTGGAGCATCGGAGGCCGGTGAGCCAGTCTCAGCGGGGTCACCGATGTGGACCATTCCAATAGAGCCAGATTTGAATATCCCAGGCTTGCTCGGGAAGCTGCCCGCCCTTTGCTGGCCCACCAGGAAAACGCCAGCAGCAAGGGTAGAGCCAAGAAGGCTTCCGGCCATAGGAGCCTCAATGTTTGTCCTCCTTCGGGCCTGTCTTGTTGAGGTTATCTCCGAATTCGTTGAGCAATCTTTGGACGGTCTTTGAAGATACGCCGCGTTGAGCAAACTTGACCTGATCCCCGTAGTCCAAGAGTTGGCTGGTGAACGGCTGCCAACTTCTGCAGGATGCCTCGGCCTCGACCTGACGAATCAGCTCGGAGCTAGTGGCGGTTTTTGCTGGAATGAAAAATTGCCTTTCGAGGTAATCACGCAACAAGTCCACCAATCGGACCACCACCGCTACGTCGGTGAGTTGCCCTTTGAGAAAGTCTCGCTCTAGGGACTTCAAAGAGCGTCTAGTTCTGCGATTCGGAGACAGAAAACGGTCGAGTAGACCGAATTTTGAAACCAGGTACCACAACATGAGCAGTAGGGCTAAGAGGCCGAGGAGCAGGCTTAGGAGGCGAAGCCAGAAATTCTCGGTGGAGAGTTCGGCCGGCGGTTTGGCCCCCCGGATTTCTTCTGGATCATCCCCTTCGAGAACTTCCGCGCCCAAGAGCACAATGGTGCAAGCTGGTGCCGTTACCGTGGTCCCCGCCACCTTGATAGGAATCGGTCCGACCTTGAACTCCCCGGGCTCGAACCGAGTGAAGATAAGATGATAATCGACCCCTGCAGTGCCTGGGGGTAGATGCTCGACTGCAGTTTGAAAGCGATCGATGACGGTGAAATCTGGAAGCTCCAACTCCTCAGGCTTAGGAGGGGTCAAGGCTCCCCGAGCGCTGCTCCAACGGAGTTTGACTACTAAGGTTAGAGGTTTGCCGAAGGGGATGGGGTCGGCTGAGGGTTCCAAGGCCGTTTCCGCACTAAAGTCCACTGAGGCCAAGGCCGACCCCCAAGGGAAGGTGGTGAAAAAAAGGAGCAGCAACAGGAACTTGAGACTGCAGGTCTTCATCGGCGCTTTCTCCTGAGATCTAGAAAAGCTGAAAGCTGGGGCACCGGGTCCACGTCTGTCTGAAAGTCCTGGCTGTCCCAACGAGCTCGTTTCATGAGGTTCTCGAAACGCAGGTCCCACTCACTCCAATGTTGTTGAAAGGCTCGTTGCCAATCGGAATGATTGGTGTTGAGACGCACCGTTCGACCATCTTCCAGGTCGTGAAGAAGCACGTTTCCAGCTTTGGGAATTTGGCGCTCTCTTCGGTCGAAGATGCGTAGGGCCACCGTTTCGTGGCGGTAGGACAGTTGTCGAAGACTCGACAACAGACGCTCTTCCTCCAGTTCATCTGAGGCCTTACTAGGATGGAACCGCAGAATTTCCGGTCGTAGAAAGTCCGAAACCAGAAAAATAAAACTGCGCCTGGGGAGCCATAAAAGAAGATCCTCCAGAGCTGCTGCCAGTTGGGTTGGACCCGGAGACGGACTTTCCCTGGACCAGAGGGTTTGTAGTATTCGCCTCTTCTGATGCCGACCTTTTCCTGGCGCCAGGAACTTTGGGGATTGGCTTTCATGCCCTAGTTCCAAGAGGCCAACTCGGTCTCCGCTGCGCAGGGCGGTCAGAGCCAGGAGTCCGGCGAGTTCCCTGGACAACTCGGCCTTGGTCTGTTGCCCGCTTCCGAAAAGTTGAGAAGGGGCTAAGTCTACCACCAGGACCACATGCAACTCGCGCTCTTCCTCGGAGTTGCGCACAAACGGCCTACCGAACCTCGCGGTGACGTTCCAATCGATGGTGCGGACGTCGTCTCCGGCCACATACTCGCGAAAATCGCGGAACTCCAGACCGCGACCCCGGAAGCGACTGCGGTAACGTCCAAGGAGGTGCTGAGCGGCCAGACGTTTGGCCTTAAGCTCCAGACGCTGGATACGTCCCGAGAGCTCAGCCTCTTGGGGGAGCACATCGGGCTTGTCTGAAGGCTTTGTGGAAAGGGCTCTCCACATATCTTATCTAGGGGACCTCAACCTTAGCCAGGATGGTTTCGATGACCTGGTCTGGGCTCTTCCCTTCGGCTAGGGCTTCGTAGCTCAAGACCAATCGGTGGCGGAAGACTTCGTAGACCACGGCTTTGACGTCGTCAGGGGTGACGAACGGACGTCCTTCCAGAAGCGCGTGAGCTCGGGCCCCCTTGACCATGGCCAGGGAGGCCCGGGGAGAGACTCCCGATTCGATCGCCTGGCCGAGTCCAAGTTTTTGAGGCTGTCGCGTGGCGAAAATCAGGTCCAGGATATACCCTTTGACGCGTTCATCGAGATAGACCAGGGGAAGCAGGTTTTGGAGGTCGAGAAGTTGCTGAGGTTTGAGGATAGCCCGAACCTCTGGGGGGTCGGGGGCGGTCATGCGGTCGATTATGGCCGACTCTTCGGAACGCTCCGGAAAACCCATGTGGACCTTCAGCATGAAGCGATCCACCTGGGCCTCGGGTAACGGGTAGGTCCCCTCTTGCTCGATGGGATTTTGGGTCGCCATGACCAGAAAGGGTTGAGGTAAAGCCAAGGTTTCCTCGGAAATGGTGATCTGTTGCTCCTCCATGGCTTCCAAAAGTGCGCTTTGAACCTTTGCCGGGGCCCGGTTGACCTCGTCTGCCAGCACCAAATTCGCGAATAGAGGGCCTTTTTTTACAGTGAACTCACCACTTCCGGGATTATAGATAGTGGTTCCTGTGAGGTCTGCAGGAAGGAGGTCCGGGGTGAATTGGATCCGATGGAAGGTCGCTTCGAGGGTGTCGGCCAGGGTTTTGAGGGTCAGGGTCTTGGCCAGCCCTGGGACCCCTTCCAAGAGGATATGTCCTCGAGCCAAGAGCCCCACAAGGACTCTTCTAATCACGTACCTTTGGCCGACGATCACTTTCTGGATCTCGTCCTGCAGTCGCTCGAGTGTCTCACAGGTCTGTTGCGCCTGAAGATCGCTTAGGCCAGGTTCTGTCAAAACTTCAGTCATTGGTCACCTCTGTTGCCACTCTTATTCACC
>JBJHCR010000159.1:0-14389 GCA_050486105.1 Vulcanimicrobiota bacterium | reverse complement strand
AGCAGCAAGGACCAACCCAACAACACGGTCCACCAGGGCAGCATCGATGGACAGCAGAAATACTCCCATAGCATGCTGACAAACCAAGCGACGTGCAGAAACACCATCAATGGATAATGCCCGCTTCCCACCTCATAGCCCCCTCTGCGCTTGAGATGAACGCAGTTCGAGGTGGAAACCTGAAGCTCAAAGATCCGTTGCAAACCTAGAACGCTCAAAAGAAGAACAAACATATCAAGGCTCCCATCTCAGTAAGACCATTTCCGCACAGAAGGCGGGACCCATAGCCAAAACCAATCCCCAGTCTCCAGGCCTAGCCTCACCAGAACACAACACCTGGTGCAGTACGGCCAGCACCGAAACCGAAGACAGGTTGCCGATCTCAGCTAAGGACCGACGAGAGATCTCCAAGGCGCCGGGAACCCCCAACCCTTCCTCGAGGGCCTGGATCACCTTCGGTCCCCCGGGGTGGGCGATCCAATGACTGATGTCGCCAACGCTCAAGCCTTGAGTTTTTAGAAACGCTTGGATCCCCTCGACCACCTGAACTCGGGCAAAGTCGGGCACCGTTGGAGCCAAGACGACCTGAAACCCGTGCTCGTCAAACTCCCAGCCCATGACCTGCTCTGAGTCTGGGAAAAACTCTGCCTGAGAGGCCACCACTCGACAGCGAAGCCGGCCTGGAGCCTTGGAAGCGGGATGCTCGGACCCCACCAACACCAATGCTCCGGCTCCATCGCCAAAAAGCCCGGTCGAAATCAAGTTGGCCACCGATAGGTCTGCCGTCTGCAGGGTCAAAGAGCACAACTCTACGGCCAACAGCAACCCAACCTTATCGGTCCCTCCGACCACCTCGTGCAATCGGGCCAGCCCAGCCGCTCCCCCCAAGCAGCCGAGTCCGAAGAGAGGATAGCGACTGACCCCTTTAGGAATGGGCAAGCGATTCATCAACCGAGCCTCGAGGGTAGGCACGGCCAAGCCGGTGACCGTAGTGGACATCAGCACGGAAAGATCCCTGCAGTTTAGACCGGCTTCAGCTAATGCCCGAGGCACCAGTTCCGTGGAGAGTTCCAAGGCCACCCGACGCCAAGCCAGATTCCGCTCTGCGAAAGTCCGGCAGTCAGCATACTCTTCTTTGGCCAGCGCCAAAAAGCGCGAGCCTACCTCCACACTCGAAAAAAACTGTCTCAGACGATCGGGATTGTGGAGGTTGGAGCCCCAAAGTTCGATCAGAGCTTCGGAGAGTTGCTCCTGACTGTACTGGTGCTTCGGGAAGGCCAGAGCGGTAGCGCTCAGATACGACACCTAGTCGATAACCGTGACTTTTTCTATCATGGTGGGCTTTTGGTCCAGGCTTTCCAAGTACGCTCCGCCATCATCCCAGAGACGCTGCTGATCGAGTCCCATGCTGGGGTCGCCAACCTGAGCGAAACTGTCCACGACCTCCATACCCTTGACAACTTTACCGAAGGTGGTGAAATTCATGGAAGGGTCAGCCAGGTTGTTGTTGGTGCCGAAGTTGATGAAGACTTGAGTCGAATTGGTGTTCGGGCCGGCCTTGGCGAAAGCTAGAGTTCCCCGGTCCAAGGCGTAAAAGGTTGGGTCATCGTTGAAGTTCTTTTCTTTGTAAGCTTTATGAGGGACTCGCCAGTTCACTCCGAATTGAGCCACGAAGCCTGGCACCACCCTGGAGATGGGGGTGTCCGCGTAGAACCCGGTCTCGGCCAGTTCTAGGAATCGGGCGGCCGCGTTAGGGGCGGCGTCGGGGTAAATTTCGATGATGATTTCCCCGGCATTGGTCATCATGGAGACGGTCTTCTTGGAAGTGATCGGAGGAGCAACGCTCTCTTTTCCAGGAAGGGGCGTCAAGGAGTGTTCGATGGCTTGGCCCTCATCCTTGGTCTCCGAACCGTCCTCTCCGTCCTCTCCGTTCGCTTCCTCTTTCGCTTGGGCGACCTCTTCGGTGGTGGTTGTCGTTGCCGCAACCGTTGTGTTGTCTCCTGCGGCCGGTGGCTCTTGGGGCTGGCAAGCAGCTCCGGTGAGCAACAGAGCGGCTCCGAGAGCAACCAGAATTCGGGTTTTGAAAAATTTAGACATAATGACTTTCTCCTTGGTATAGCAGGCCTAACCTTTGCTCTGAGGTCCTTAGCTCCTTCCAAATCAGGCCTTGGGGTCGAGAGCGTCTCGGAGAGCGTCACCCAGAAGATTGAAGGAGAGAACAAAAGCGAAAATGGCCAAGCCCGGTGCCACTACGCACCATGGAGCTCGTTGAAAGTACCCAAAAGCGTCACCCAGCATGGTCCCCCATTCTGGTGTGGGGGGGCGGGCCCCCAGGCCCAAAAAGGACAGGCCCGCAGCATCGAGCACCGAGAGACCCATGGATAGACAGGCCTGCACCAACAGCGGATCGAGGCAGTTCGGCAACAGATAGACTAACAGCAGCCGTGGATGGCCGGCTCCTTGGGCCCGGGCTGCTAGAACGAACTCTCGCTGCTTGACCTCCAAGACGGTAGCTCGAGTCAAACGAGCAAAGATCGGAACGGTCACCACCGCGATGGCCAGCATGGCATTGGTGAGACTGGCACCTAGGACCGCAACCACGGCGATGGCCAGAAGCACCGAAGGAAAGGCCAAGAGAATGTCCATGCCTCTCATGATGAGGCTGTCCCACCGCCCTCCCAAGTACCCCGCCAGGGCTCCCAGGGGAACTCCCACTACAAGAGCCAAGCCGACGGTCACCAAACCCACCAAAATGGACAGACGAGCCCCCACCACCAGGCGACTGAGCACGTCTCGACCCAGGTTGTCGGTGCCCAAGAGATGAAAGCCGCCTTCGAAACGGCTCAGTGGAGCCAGAAACTGCCGATCCAAATCTTGCTCGTTGAAGCCAAAAGGGACCAGCCAGGGTCCGATGGTCGCCGCCAGGATCAAAACGAAAAGTAGCGCCGCGCCAACCCTCCCGGAAGGGGCAGCCAAGACTCTACGAAGGATAGTCATTGGCCTTCCTCTTCTGCCAATCGCACTCTGGGATCCAAAACGCGATACAGGAGGTCCACGCCAAGGTTAAGCAAGCAAAAGATGGTCGCTGACAGCAGCACTGCTCCCTGGATCACCGGATAGTCTCGCTCGCCGATGGCTTGGAGCAACAGGCTCCCTAGACCCGGCCAACTGAAGACGTGCTCGGTGAGCACCGCACCTCCCAACAGATAGCCAAACTGCAAACCAATAATGGTGATGATGGACAAGAGCGCCGGGGGTAGAGCGTGTCTGAAAAATATTCGGGATTCTGAGAGTCCCTTGGCCCTGGCCGTTCTGACGAAATCCGAACGCAAGGTGTCCACCAGACAGGTTCGAGTCATGCGTGCGATCATGGCTGTGGGCACGGTGGCTAGAGTCAAGGCCGGCAAGATCAAATGTCGAACCGCATCCCAGAGGCCGGAAAGTCCGCCCTCTAGAGGACCGTCCAGCAGCATAAATCCCGTCCTTCGAGGCAGTCCCAGATCGCTGCGCCCCCCAAAGGGCAGCACTTCCCATCCCACCGAAAACAGCATAATACCCAATAAACCAAGCCAGAAAATGGGAACCGAAAGCCCGGCCAATGACAAGGACGTGATGCCCGTGTCGAAGATGGTGTCCTTGCGACTGGCCGCCACTCCTCCAAGCAGGATCCCCAGAGGAACGGCCACTAAAAAGGCGCAAAAAGTGAGTTCCAGGGTCGCCGGCAAAGCCCGCCCCAACTCTCGGGTGACCGGCACGTGATGCCGAAGACTGGTCCCCAAGTCCCCTTGGAGGGTCCGCCCCAAATAGCGCACAAACTGCTGCAGCAGGGGTTGGTCTAGGCCGAGCTCCGCCCGGACTTTGGCGATCTCCTGAGGACTGGCCCGTTGGCCGAGCATGCTGCGAACGGGATCCCCTGGAACCAAGCGAACCATAGCGAAAACCAGAATCAAGACTCCAAATAAGGCCACCAGAGTCGGGAGCAGCCTTCGACCCAAGATCCCGAGAAAGGTGCGCACACTCACGGGGTCTGGTCCTCGGAAGCCCAGTGCACCGGCCCCAAGAAAAGAAGACCGGTGGGGTCCGTGCGGAAGCCTTCGAGCCTGGGGTGTACTCCTAGGATCTGCTTGGGAAAAGCAAGCGGCAGCCAGGCTGCTTCGGATTCAATTTTTTCTTGGATCATGACGTAGAGTTCTCGACGTCTTTCGGGGTCTCGCTCTCTTCGAGCCTGCAACAAGGCCTGGTCGACCTCCTCACGCCTATACAGGAGCACATTGGTCCCTCCAGCCTGGGTGTCAACGTTGAACCCCCCAAAAATAAAGCTCAAGAAGTTGTCCGGGTCGGCGTAGTCTCCAATCCAGCCCGCCAGCGCCAAGTCGTGCTCTCCCCGACCCACTCGATCCAAGTAAACCCCCCAATCGATGGGCTCCAAGCGACACTCGACATGAATCTCTTGGAGCATCCTGGCCAGGGCCTCTGCGGTGGCTTTGGGCTCCGGAAGATAGGAACGAGGCACCGTCATATACCAGAGTGTCAAACGCAGTGGGTGCTGTTGACTGTATCCGGCTTCGGCCATCAATCGCCGCCCCTCCTCGGGATCATAGGCGCGCGGCAGGCCGAACAACCCGTTCCCCACACCCGGAGGCAGGGGCCCATCGGCCCTTTCGGCCAAACCGTAATACAGGCCTCGCACCAGGGCGTCGCGGTCGACGGCGTGCCAGATGGCTTCTCGAACCCTTTGCTCGGACAAGGCCGGGTGCTGATGATTGAAGGCTAAATAAGACACTGCTAGGCTGGCCCCTTCGAGTACCTCCACCGAGCCCCGTCCGCGCAATTGTTCAACCCCTAGGGGTGAGAGCGCTGTGGCCAGATGAACGGCCCCCTTGCGCAGGCGCAGCTCCCGAGCGGTGGAGTCGGGCACGGTCAAGAACACCACTTCTTCGATCGCAGGTGTCTCGCCCCAATAGCGCTTCCAGGCCTGCAACACCACTCGCTCTCCCGAGAGCCATTGGCCGATCTGGAACGGCCCGGTGCCCGCCGGGGAGCGCAGCCTCTCTTCCCGTGAACCAGCGAGAGTCTTGGGACTGACAAGGGCAAAGAAAGGGAGCGAAAAGTTCTGCAAGAGAGGGGCCACTGGTTCGGTCAGCACGAAGCGAACTGAGAGGGGATCCAGAGCTTCTATAGAGGCGATTTTACTAGGGCTGCCCCAGATATCGTTCCAATAAAAAAAGTGATCGCCACTAGCCCGCAAAGGATGGTCACTCTGATTCTGACGAGCGTAGTTCGAAACCACAGCGGAAGCGTCGAGGGGACTGCCATCGTGAAAGACCACCCCAGGGCGCAGCCGGAAAGTTAGGTGCAAGCCATCTTCGGAAAGCTCCCAGTGAGTAGCCAAGCTCGGCTCCACCGCCCCCGAGATTGGTGAAAACTTCACCAGGGTCTCAAAGAGATTGCAGGTGATCTGCAGGGACTCGAGGTCGGTTACTAGAGCCGGGTCCAAAACGATGGGGTCGCTAGGCTTGGCTACCACCAATCGAGTGCGATCGGTGATCGGAGGGACAACATCCTCTCCCCGGCACCCGACAGCAAGCCAAGAAACTCCCAGCAGCAACAGCAGCCATTTGAGACGTTCGAAGATCGATTTTCCTGTCCACCACGTGGAGTTGCATTCCGACGTGAGGTGTCGGGCAACCACTTTACCGATCATTTACCGCACCGAGCACGGGCTCCCTTGGCGAGCCTGTCCAGAAATAGTCAGCTCTTGCATCGGGCTTCTAGAGTTCACCGATGTCGTCGTCGTCGTCCGGGTCGTCCGGGCCTGTGGGGTCCAAAAGATTCTGACCTGCGTCCCGGCTTGGCCCTTCGAGAGTTTCAGTTCCGCTGGGAAGACCCTGGGCGGGGGGGAGCAGGTCGGGGTCCCCAGGCCGGGTGTCACTTTCGAAGACCGGACGAGTTGGGACCACCAGAGGGGCGCTAGTGTCGATGCGGCTGCGGCTTCTTGGGACAAACTTTTGCACCCGGTGGTTGCCCGCGTCGGCCACGTACAGGTCACCTTCGCTAGAAATGGACAGTTGCTGGGGATTATTGAACATGCCTGCGGCCATGCCCCTCTGCCCCCAGGCATAGAGAAACTCTCCCTGGGGGGTAAACTTTTGCAGCCGATTGTTACCGCTGTCTGAAACGATGAGGTTCCCATCCACATCGAGGGCGATATCCACTGGTTTGTTGAACTGCCCTTCCTTGTCACCAAATGACCCAAAAGACGACAAATACCGTCCGTCGTTGGAGAACCGCACCACTCTATGATTCTCGCTATCGGCCACATAGACGGTGTTTTGAGCGTCGATGGCTACTCCCCATGGAGTGTTCAAGAACCCCACAGCGTTACTCTTCTGGGGTTTCTCGGGATAAATCTGTAGGACATTGAGGGAGCGACCGATCTTTTGGATCCGATGGTTGTGAGCATCAGCCACATAAAGATTGTTATTGGAATCGAAAGCGATCCCCACCGGATGGGAAAAATCTCCAGCTTGCCCCCCGCGCTTGCCGAACTCGCCTTGAATTTCGCCGGCAGCAGAAAACCATTTTATTCGATGATTTCCGGTGTCCGCCACCCAGAGATTCCCTGCCGTATCGGTCGCCAGACGCAAGGGATGGTCGAACTGAGTGTCACGAGAGCCTAGTGAACCCCACTGAGTGACCGGTTCACCCTCCAAGGTGAATTGTTGAATGCGCGGCCCGCTGTATTCGAGGACAAAAAGGGAACCCATCGGTGAGACCGCCACCCCAGTGGGCATGTTGAATTCTCCTGGATCTTTGCCAATCTGCCCAGTTCCTAGACTCGAAGCAAACGTTGGAGGGCCTTCTTGCTGGCTGTAAAAAACCACGGCCACCGACAGCATGATCATGACGATAGAGATCGCAACGATCCAGATCACCAGCCTTTGGTCAGTCCCGCGACCCATCTAGCCAGCTCCTCTCAAGCCTGTCACTTTTCGTAGAGAGGCAGTCGATGTTGTGCCTCCAAGCGCCAGGTTTTGCATTGCTCGGCCTCGATAATGGCATCGAGTTGGGCCCGGGTCGACTCCAACTCATCATTGATGAGCACATACTGATATCGATGCATGACTTTCAGTTCACTGCGAGCGGTCAATAAGCGCAACTGGATTTCTTCATCTTTCTCTGTGCCGCGCTTGCGTAAGCGTTCTCCCAAGGTGGGAAGATCGGGCGGGGCAATAAAGATCGAGACAGCGTCGTCGCGCTTGTCGATCACCTGAACCCCACCCTGGACATCGACATCGAGAATCACGTGTCGCCCTTGCTCGAGATGTTTGTCCACCGGCTCATAGGGAGTGCCGTAAAAACGGTCGAAAACCTTATTCCACTCCAAGAAGCGACCTTCTTCTACCCATTGAATGAAAGTATTTCCGTCTAAGAAATAATAGTGAACTCCGTCGGCCTCTCCGGGCCGAGGAGGCCGAGTCGTTGCGCTGATCGAGAAGACACAATCGCGGCGGTGAGACAATAGAAGGTTTAGGAGCGTCCCTTTTCCGACGCCCGAGGGACCAGAAACAACGATCAGTAGTCCGCGCACGGGCAATCGGTTCACCTCCCCCCCTAAGATTCCCTTGCGGAACGTCTAAACCATCAGCTCAAGGGGCACGGGGGTTCTCGGTCGCTTTTGGCAATCTCAAAGTTCCTAAGAACAGCAAGGCCCACCAGCCAGGACCCGCGGCCAAGAAAAAGAACCTCGGCAGGTGAAACTGGCAACCTATCTCTCGCCGTGGCTACCCACCGATTTTTACCAAGCCTTCGGTGGCGTTTGGGCCAACCTTCTGGCTGAAGAGTTCCATCTCTTGGATGGCTTTCTCACCTCGGGGCCGAGTCGGGCCGAGATCGCGGACGGGACTGATCCCTTGAGTTCCGGCCAAGTCGACTGCGCCGTGGTTTGCGCACCGAGCTACCTTTGGCTAAGGGAAGCTGGTCGGGGCCTGCTCCTTCCCCAAGTGCCCATTTTCGAAGCAATAGGGGGTCCTTATTTCACCTCACAAGTTTTGGTGAGAGCGAAATCGCCATTCAAGCGATTGTCCGATCTCAGTGGAGTTCGCTGGGCCTTGAACGACCCGTGCTCTTTGTCTGGCCATTTTTCCGTCCTCCAAGCCCTGAGAGAGCTCTCGCTCAGACCGGAAGAGATCGATCTTGTAGCTAGCGGAGGGCATCTTCGATCACTGGAACTGTTGCTCAATGATGAGATCGATGTCTGTGCCGTAGACAGCAATGGGCTTCGTTTGCTTCTCGCCGAAGATTCAGAGATCAGGGAACGACTCAGAACCATCGCGGTACTAGGTCCGTACCCTGCCCAGCCTTTCACCCTTGGCACCGCTGACCCCAGTCGAAGCGCCGAACTCAAGGCGAGCTTCGAGAAAGCTTGCAGCGATCCTGAACTTTTGGGCTATTTGCGTTCTCATTTTGGCCTTCTCGGATTCACAGCCATAAACGATTCCCACTTCGACTCAGTAGAGAGCTTGTGCTCACCAAGGCTCGAGGGTCGTCAAACGACTCCCCCATCCGCCGCCGGCCAACCTTTCGGCACGCCCTAGTTGGCCATCCCTTTAGTAACAATTTGTCAACAGCCAAACCTCTTTCCAGGGCTTAAACTCTGAGGGCTATGCTGATCAAGACCGCCCAAACCCCGCCAAGTCTCCCACGACCTCAAACGCCTGCCTCGCTAGAACCGGACAAGCCGAGCGACCCTTCCGAGCAGGTCACCCTCTCTCGAGACAGCGGCGATCTCGGCGATCGCACCCAGCAGATGCTTAAGGGCGGTGGGATCGGCTTGGCGGCCAACGTGGCGGCAGCCGGTTACCCTTCGACGTGGCTCCACGAGATGGGCCACGCCAAAATGATTGAACTGCTCTATGAAAACGGCAACCCCCAGGTTGAGGTCTTCCCCTTTAAGGGTGGAGTGACCCGCTGGCAACTCAGCCCCTTGTCACCCTTGGGCGAAAAACTTGGGAGCAACGGGTCCCGGGCCATGGTTGCGGCGGCCGGGACCATGGTGGACATGGGGGTCGCCATGACCACCTTCGGCGCCGGCTTCAAATTGCGCAAGAAACACCCGGTAGTGGGAGCCGCTCTGATGGGTTATGGGGCCATGACCGTGACCAACTCCATCGCCTACGCCGCCAGCGCCGTGGGCAAAGACTTCGCCCAACTGGCCTCCCAAGGCCACGACTTTGCGAATCTAGCGGTGAGAGCAGGCATCCACCCCATTGCCTCTATCGCCTTGATGGCGAGCGTCCTGCCTGCTCAGTATGCGGTCATGAAGTATCTCGAGAATCGCTCTGAAGGTTAACAGACACGTCTTTCAGATCTTTTTCGGGCTCCCATGGTACTGTGAATTCAGAGAGAAACCGCTGAGTTGTCTCCGCCCGACTCTACTCATCTCAGGAGTCGTCTATGCAGACCATAAATCCCACTCATGCCCCAATGAGAAAAATTCTGGACTGGCCCGAGTCTAGAGCAGGACACATCGAAGCCGCCCCAGGATTCGACGGTGTACCTGCTGACACGGTGCACCTTTCTGGGTGCCGAGCCCCCGGATTGAATCTGATACCGAATCTCGGCCATCTCAAGGCTGCCGCCTCTGACAAAACGGAAAAGTGTGCCGTAGCGGAAGCTTTCCAGGAAACGTTTCATACCGACCTTTATCAGAGCAGAAAATGCGGGGAAAACATCCGACGACTTCTCGAAAGGGTTTCTAACTCGGAAGACTTCAAGGATGCCAAAGTCTTAGGCATCAAGAACGAAGGTGTTTCCTACTTTGGCATGGTACGGGCCACTCACGTCAGGAGTTCGAACAACCAGGGCCAACCGAGAACCACCGACATGAACTGGTATCACCACGTTGTTCTGGAAAAGGACGGCAAGATCTACGATTTTGACTTTGGAGTCGAACCCCAGGCTCCCACGGTTGAGGAATACTTCCAGACCATGTTCTTCGACGACACCAAAGTCAAGGCCCAGGAGAAGAAAAATGGCTACAGCATCCAGGTGATCGAGGCTCAAGAGTACTTGCACCAGAAGAGCGACTCTTCGGAGAAACTGCGCCTTGGAGACTACCTAGCGCGACACGGACTCGATGCTCAAGACTTAAGATTGACCGCCTGAGAACCTATCAGGTTATCTCGTCCCCCTGCCGAAAGAGCCGTCCCCCGGCCACCGTCAAGGCCACTCTTCCGGGCAAGGTCACCCCTTCGAACGGCGACCAACCACAGCGAGTTTTCAGATCTTCTGCCTGAACCAACCAGGGAGAGTTCACATCGAGCACCGCCAGGTCTCCTCGATAACCCGGGCGCAAGCGACCCACCTGCCCACCGAACCATTCACCCGGCTGTCGGCAACAAACCCGGGCCAAGTGTTGAGCTTCGATTCCTTGGCTCAACAGCCAGGCCACGAAGCCCCCATAGGTGTCCAAATGTGGGACCCCACTAGGGTTTTCTGCTTCTTTCTCGGCCACGGTGTGGGGAGCGTGATCGGTGGCAAGAAAGTCGATGGTTCCGCTTTGGAAAGCCTGCCAGAGGGCCTGTCGCTGCTCCGGCGAGCGCAGCGGAGGGTTCATCTTGAGATATTCATTGCGAGGAAAACGGGTTCGGTTCTCGGTGTCAAAGAAGAGGTGATGGGGGGTGGCCTCGCAGGTGAGACGACCTGCCAGAGCCGGGTCCCGGCGAGCCTCGCGGATGAGTTCCAACCCCTGAGCCGAGGATAGGTGGGCGATGTTGGCCTGCAAATCCAACTCCCGGGCCAATTCAATGGCTACGGCTACCGCCGAAGCTTCAGCTTCCGGTGGCCGGCGGTCCTCGTGGGTGGAGGCCTGAGCAGTGCTCTCCAGCAGCACCGGGTCTTCGCAATGAAAGGTCACCCGGCAGCCCCGGTAGCGCTTTAAGGTTTGCCTCACGGCCTCCAGCGATTCAAAATACAGATCGCCAATGCTGTGGGCCATGAAGACTTTATAGTGACTGTGGCCGAAGGGCTCGGTGTCGGGGCCGACCGCCGCATAGAGACCGATCTGCACGGCTTGCTCTCCAATCTTGCGGTGTTTGGCTTCCAGAGTCTGAGCATCCACCGGGGACACCGGGTTGTTCGGCATGTCCAAACAAAAAGTGACCCCTCCGTTGAGAGCCGCTGCGGCCCCGCTGCTGAAGTCTTCCTTATGTTCTTGACCCTCGCGCAAATGAACGTGGATGTCGCCAAATCCGGGGAATATCAAATGGTTCGGAAAGCTCAGGTCCGGGCGCCTAAAGTAGTCTCCTACGCCAATGATGTTTTGATCTCGAATCAGCACCTGCCCCTGCCTGATGCCCAACTCGTCATCCACCAGGAGGCCCTCCACCAGCAGTTCGTCCATGGCTCACCCTCACTCTCGAAAAGCCTCTGAAAGGACACCATCAGGGGTGGAAGTCCAAAGTCCTCCCCTGGGAGATCCTGCTGAGGGCGTTCGCATCCCACTCAGGCTCTCCTTGATGCCAACGATCCGTCCATCCAAGGTGGCAACATTTTCTCAAGGGACTTCAAGGGAGTTAACTACCAATGAGGAATCCTCGAGCAAAAGGAGGTCTTATGTCTGCTTCAACCCTGGTCAATATTATTGGTGACGATCGCAGCGTTCCAACGTCCGATTGTATGGAGGTCCGCAACCCGGCCACCTCTGAGTTGCTGGCTCACGTTCCCTTGAGTAGCCCCGAAGTGGTCGATCGCGCCGTTGCTGTAGCCAGTTCGGCCTTGCCTGGATGGGCCTCCACTCCGGTCACCGACCGCATCCAATACCTGTTTCGCCTCAAGGCGCTGCTAGAGGAGCGCTTCGAGCAGTTGGCCCGGGTGATCACCGAGGAGTGCGGAAAGACTTTGGCCGAAGCTCGCGGTGAACTGAGACGGGGGATCGAGAATGTGGAGGTGGCCTGCGGCGCCCCTATCTTGCTCCAGGGGGACACCAATGAAAATATTGCCCGAGGGATCGACGAACTTATGTTCCGTCAACCTGTGGGGGTTTGCGCCATTATCACTCCTTTCAATTTTCCGGCTATGATCCCGTTCTGGTTCCTCCCCTACGCCATCGCTTGCGGTAATACCGTGGTCTGTAAACCCTCGGAGAAGGTGCCTCGCACCATGCAAAAGATCGTGGATTTGTTGCAAGAGGTCGGTCTGCCTCCGGGGGTGGTGAACCTGGTCCACGGAGCGAAAGAGACCGTCGACCGTTTGTTGGAACATCCTGACGTCAAAGCAGTCAGCTTCGTAGGCTCCACTCCGGTGGCAAAGGCCATCTACAGCAAGGCTGCAGCGCACGGCAAGCGGGTTCAAGCCCAGGGCGGGGCTAAGAACCCAGTGATTATTCTGCCCGACGCCGACCCCAATATGACGGTGAACATTATCACCGACAGTGCCTTTGGCTGTGCCGGGCAGCGCTGTCTGGCCGCCTCCATGGCCATCACCGTTGGGGAAGCCAGCAAGAGTTTTCCTCCACTCTTGAAGGAGGCCGCGCAAAAGCGCGTCGTGGGCAACGGATTACACGACAAGACCCAGATGGGTCCGGTGATCAATCATCAGAGCCGGGAACGCATCGAAGGCTTGGTGGATCTAGGGGTATCTCAAGGCGGAAGACTGCTGCTCGACGGTCGAGGAGTCAAGGTTGAAGGTTGCGAGGGCGGCAGTTTCGTCAACCCCACCATTATCGAGGGTCTGAGTCCCGACGCCGACTTGCTGAAAACCGAGATCTTCGGACCGGTGCTGACCTTGCTGCATTTCGACACCATGGATCAGGTGATCGAGTTCGTCAACAGCGGACAGTACGGTAATATGGCATGCCTGTTCACCAGCAGCGGTGCCAACGCTCGGCGCTTCCGTCACGAGGCCATCGTGGGCAACATTGGGATCAACATCGGAGTGGCTGCTCCCATGGCCTTCTTCCCGTTCAGTGGTTGGAAGGACAGCTTTTTTGGCGACCTCCACGCCCAGGGGCGCCATGGCATAGAGTTCTACACCCAGACCAAGGTGGTGGTGGAACGCTGGCCTTCCGATTGGTCACGGCAGTTCTAGGACGGTGTCCATGCAGTGCCCCAGAGGCTGCGGATTAGACCTCCGCGAAGTGAGTTTGGAAGGATTTCAAGACGCCACTATTCATCTTTGCCCCAATTGTGAGGGAGCCTGGTATCCCTTCGGCTCACTCTTGACTGTGGGAGACGCAGGCATGGCGGTGGTGGAGCAGTCGGAACTCGCCATCAGTCTAGAGCCCGATAAGCTGGAGCGCATCGATCTCCAAGCCGACGTGAAGTGTCCCGTTTGCACTGAAGTGATGAAGCGCTACGCCTACGCCTTGGGACCCGAAGTGGAACTCGACGAATGTCCGGAACACGGAACCTGGCTCGACGATGGGGAATTGGGAACCATTCTGGAGCGCATGGCGGAAAATCAGGCCAAGCTCGAGCAATACCGAACTCACATGAAAGAGATGAGGGAGGCCATGGACATCGAAAGCATAGCGAAAGGGTCTCCGTACAACCCTTTCGCCCTCACCATGCGGGTCCTCAATAGGGTCTTCAGCGGAGGCAAGAACGTCTAGGGTCTGTTGACAATCGGCGTTCCGAGCTACACGAAGAAGATTTTTGTGCTCCGGTAGTAGAATTTATCGCCTAGTACCGGGCGTACTTAAGAGAAATTTTGCTGCCGGAGCGCGGAAATCCGCGAGTGTAGCGGTCCTTCCGGGAGACCGCTAGGGTGAAGGTTTGGGTACCTTTCTTAGCAGTCCCTGCGACTCCAGTTCCTTTTGGTTGGGCTCCACCCGAAGTTTTCCGTCCTTGACCGTGACTTTATAGTAAGAACTTAACCCGGTTCCTGAAAACACTTGGCTGCGCAGAGTTCTGCCGTCGGCCAAGGTCAGTTCGAGGATGCTGTATGGGGCGAAGCCATAGGCCATGGCAAAGGCTCCGTCAGGCTTCAATTCGAATCGCTGTGGGCCGTACTGCCCCAAGGGCTTGGCGTCTTCTCCGTTGGGTTCCGAAGACTGCAATAAGGCCCCCGACACCACCTTTAGGGCTTGGATCTCTTGGAATTGAAAGGTCATGGTAGGTTTGGGACCCAAATCCGCCCAAGCCACAGCCGAGCAGAGCAACAGGAGCAGGATGACGTGTCTCATCGAGAGACTATAACAGACTTGGAAGGTCTGGCCAAGGTGGATATTTCCCGAGCAGTTGATGGCTGTTGGGAACCAAAGCGTTCGCTTGGGAGTATGCTTACGACTGGCTGGATCGGCTGCACCTGGTGAAGAAGGCGGATGCTGACGAAGTCGCCAACCTTCCCGGCACACTGCCCACGGTCTCGGTCTACGAATACGATGAGT
>JBJHCR010000158.1:11732-14506 GCA_050486105.1 Vulcanimicrobiota bacterium | reverse complement strand
GTTGTACGTAACCGAGAATTGATGAAATCAGAATTGATGGATCTCCGGCCCAACCCCAATTCTTAGGTTTGACAGAGCACTAGGCTCCCCAGGGAGTAATGGCGCTCTTGAGCTTCTCGTAGCCTTGAAGGAATCCCGGACGCTCTTCTGAGTAGACTTCGTCGAATTTCGCGATAGCCTGATCCAGCCACTCTTCCAGCTCTTTGTTGCCCGGGTTGGCTTCCAGATAGGCATTGCGGATCAGCACAAAGTGAATGCGCGGGTCGTAGGGCTTCTTGGTCCCACCCATGGACTCATCCCCGTTCAAGAGTCGGAGCAGCATGGCGTCCGCCGAGCCCAAGGTCTGTTCGTGGATGGGAGGTCCGGACATTCGGTACATGACGGAAGTCATGTCGCGACCGTTTCCGGTGGTGTAGCCCATTTCTCCCCACAGTTTGGACATTTTCGCTTGCTGCCCGACGTGGTCTAAGACCAGTTGTCCAAAGAAGCGTAACGGGTCGGAGACATCGGCAAGCAAGTCGGTCAGGCGGTCTCCGTCGAGGTCGGTAGACAAGACGATGACGTCTCGCTTTTCGATGAGGTCCCACAGCAGCAGACCATAGTTGGTGTCGGCGATGTGCTGCTCGATCTGTCCTCCCCAGTCTTCCATCCCGGCCTTGAAGTCTTCGGGGAGCAGGGCGATGATTCGGTCGACTCTCTCACGATGCTCGTCGTAGCCGTCAACGGCGTATTTACGACCGATCTTGAATTTGGTGTCCTGCAGCAGCCAAGACAAGAGGCCTGAAGTGATGCCGTCTTCCTGGGCTTGGGTCGGTTTGCAAGCTACCCTTCCCAAACGCCCGGTTTCGTGGACCATTCGAAGAAAGTGTCTAATGGCATAGGCGATCTGTATTCCCGGGGTGTTCATCTCCGAGTGGATAATCCCGGTTTTCGGATCGACGTCAAACTTGTCTTTGTCCTGAGAGTAAGGGAGGTTGGGCATGCTGCGGACCACGGTGATGTTCCCGTAGGGTCGAACGTTGCAGAAGACTCCGGCCATGGTGCGAAGCTTGGCGTTGCCTGATTTGCCCTTGACCACACATTTACCGCCTTTGCCATCGTTGACGTAGGCATCCCCGGCGGTGGACCACTTGATAGAGGTGCAGGGCATATTGCCGAACCAACTCAACGGAGTTAGGTCTTTATCGTGGCGATATTGGGCCCACATCGGGACTAAGTATGAGGGAAGCCCTAGGACGTCTAAGGCCGCAATAGTGCCTACGAGGGCGTAGCAATCGGTAAGTGAATGAGCTACGGGATTGATACCGGTGGTGTGGTTTCCCCCTTTCCAGATCACCGCATCGGGAAAACCATCCGGACGCACCTCGGCAGGCTCATAGATTTCTTCCAGGACTCCGAGCAAGTCTCCGCCTTCGGCTTCCGTGCGGGCAATTTTCAATAGGTCTAGTAAACTGGTCTTCACGTTGTCTATCTTCCTCCGAGGGGCTAGATACTGTAGAGGGCCGCAAACACCCTCTTTATCGCCAGGGTGGCTCGAGTCGCCGGTCGCTCGAAGTTCACTTGGAAAATGGAGGTTGTCAAACCCCCAGTCTGGGACCGGAGACCTCCGACAAACAAACTACCTTGATGAAGGGATAAGTTAGACCCCCACGAAATCGGGATGAATTAAACCGGGAGGAAAAGATTTTGAATCGACAAGAATTTGAAGCACGCATCATCGCCAAGGCCTGGAAGGATGAAGAGTTCCGCAAGCGACTCGTCTCCGAGCCCAACGCCGTTTTGGCAGACGAATTGGCAGCCCTGCACGCAGAAGCCAAACTACCTTCGGACGTTAAAGTGACTGTGCTGGAAGAAAAGGCGGACCAAATTTATTTGGTTTTGCCCCTGAATCCCCACGACTTTCACGATGGTGAGCTTTCCGAAGACCAACTGTTGGCTGTGGCCGGAGGGGCCGGCGGAGGTGGCGCGGACCAAGTTGTGGCCGTGGGTCAGGTGAACGTAGCCGGACCCACGCTGGATGTGGTCCAGGTGGTCGGAGTGGTCGCGGCCGGAACGACTGTCGTAGTCATTTGAGCGGGTGTTGAGTGGGCAAGAGACCAGGGGTTCTTCACCCCTGGCCTTTTTGGAGGCCTCCGACTTCCCAGCCCTGACGGCAGCGGCCCGACAATGGCCGCTCCTGGCCGAAGAAGCTCGAACGGCCCTGGAACGGCTGGCGTTCTTGCGGTTTCGATTTCCGACCCTCTACGCTTCCCCTCGTCCGGGGGTGGAGGGGCAACGGGCCATGTTCTACTTTCACATTTTGGGGGCGCCGGTGCGGCGCAACTTGCAACTTTATCCGCACACGGCAGCCTTGCTGGAGGGTCTGCCGGGCGTGGCCACGGCTGCTTTTTACGTCCTGGGACCGAAGACCCGCATCCTGCCCCACTGCGGAGTAGCTCAAGACCTCATGCTGCGGGCCCACTTGGGGCTGATCTGCCCGCCTGAATGCACTTTGCGGATCGGCGAGCATCGCCGCAGTTGGGCCGAAGGTGAATGGTTGGTTTTCGACGACACCCTAGAGCACGAGGCCTGGAATAACTCCGACCAAACACGTTGCGTGTTGAGCCTCGACTTTATGCCAAACCCCTCGGAGGAAGCGCCCGAGCAGCTTCGCCGGCTTCGATTAGCCATGCTCGAAGGACGTCACTCGGAGCTCCCTTGGTATCACGCTGGTGGCTTGGAGATCGATGAAGAGTTGTTGGCAGATTTAGAGCAAGCCCGAGCCCGTGTGGGGG
>JBJHCR010000158.1:0-11722 GCA_050486105.1 Vulcanimicrobiota bacterium | reverse complement strand
GTGTGGGGGAACGCCGTCTGGAGTTGATCGAATCGCTGGTCCAATCCAACGGCATGTTTTTTACTTAACGTAGAGAGCGTCGCCCACCGGATAGTCGGGAAATCGGGGAGCATAAAGAGGGGAGGAAAAGTTTGTGAATCGACAAGAATTTGATGCCCGCATCATTGCTAAAGCCTGGAAGGACGAGGCCTTTCGCAAGCGACTGCTCTCCGAGCCCAATGCTGTTCTCGCAGATGAGTTGGCAGCACTTCACGAGGACGCCAAACTGCCCTCGGACCTTAAAGTGACGGTACTTGAAGAGAAGCCGGACCAGATCTATATGGTTCTGCCCGTGAACCCCCAAGACTTCCACGACGGCGAGCTTTCCGAAGACCAGCTCTCGACCGTGGCCGGCGGTTCAAGTGGGAGCCAGGGTGGGGTAGGGAGCCAAGGTGGATGGCTGGTTGGACCTGGTGGATGGTTGCTGGGGAACTAGAGGGGGAGCCAGGCCAGTAGAGGCACAATCATTCGGTCTTCCCACGAATCAAGCGGATTTAACATAGAGAGCGTCGCCCACCGGATAGTCGGGAAACGGGCCGGTGCGTAAGACTCGACGGAAGCCGCGAGCTTCCAGGAAAGCATCCAGATCCTCGGGAGAGGGACAGCCTTGATAGCGGGGTTGGTAGTTGACCTCGGTGAGGACCATCCGAATTTCGCTCAAGAGTTCGGGGCCGCTCTCCATAGCCAGGATTTCGGCCCCCTGAATATCCATATGGAGCAGTGAGAAGTCGGACGCCTGCACTCCCTCTTGGGCCAGCAGGCTGTCCAAACGCGCTCCGGGGACCTCAAGTTGCTCCACTTCTCGGATGGAAGCATCGGCCGAGGCCAGCAGCGAGCCTTGCATGTCATATTCATTACGGTGCAAAACCACCGGACCGTCCTGTGACCCTACCGCCCGATGTACGGCTCGCAGCCAAGGCGGTTCAAGGTTGTAGGCCTCCCGGAGAGTGTCCAACCAGTCGCCCCAAAAGCTCACTCGTTCCATCAAGCGAGCGTAGACGTAAGGGTTGGCTTCGGCGTACAGAATATGGCGAAAACCGCAAGCGAGATAGGTTTCCAGTTCTTGGCCGTAATGGGCTCCCAGATGAACCACCCCGGTGGGCGGCACTCCGTGCTCTCGGAGCAAGTCTTGCAGTTGCCAGGGACGCTGAGGAACCCGCATTCCGGCCAAGCTGTAGACCCAGTCGGTGGGCGTTTCACGAGGAGGGATCGCGCGGCGCAAAGCCTCTTGTAGGGCCCAACTCATGCTTGGGGCTCCTCGTCCAGGAAACCCTGCTCAAAGATCGATTGCAATTGACCCAAAGTGCGGCTTTCCGGCACCCCGAACTCATAAAAAAGCAGCGTGGCCAGAGTGGAGGCAGAAGATCGCCCCTCGGCCAGCAGGTGTCCTAATCGTTGCAAGTAGGGCCCCTGTAGAGGATCGGCCAGGGTAATTCTCAGGAAATCGGAGCTGAGAGAAAACCCATTCTCCATTTCCTGGTGGGTGGCAAACCAAGCCGGGCGCACAGTGGGAAGCTCGCTGATTTGGTTGGGCATAGCCTGGCGCACCATATCCTCCACCAAGCGTTCCAAGGACTCGGGGTCTTTGAACCGGCCTTCAGCGTGGACGTAGTAGCCCAACGGCCAGCGTTCGGTGGCCCGACAAGGGCTCACTAGACGCACCCGTCGCTCCACCATGTTGACCAGGAACCCGGACACGCAAGCGATGGTGCCCGCGTGGGCGTCATCGGCGAAGCTGCGCCCCTCCTTTTCAGCCTCCCGGATGGCCCGTTCGCGAGCCTTTCCGGCTTGGCTCTTCATGACCCGTGACTCGCGATTTTGGGGCAGGCACTCCACTAAGTCCAATTCCTCGGCAGAGAACTCATCGAAGACCTTTCGAAATAGGCTCAAGGTTAGGACGGAGAATCGGTTGATCGGGCAGCCCCGCTCTTGCGAGAGGGACAGCAGGGCCCGCGTGCGGGCAGGGTTTTTGTGTCCCATGGCGGTGGTGGTCTGGGGAAACATTCCTAGGGTCTCGTGAAAGTCGATGCAGAACTTTTCGTAATCCGGGTTGTCCAGCGGATCAGTGGCCCAGTAGCAGAACCCCCAACGGGCCGCCCGACCCATGAGGTTCCGGAACACCCCCAGAGTGTCCCGCCACAGCTGCCCGTTTTCAGCTGTATAGGGGAAGTGAGCCTTCAGCTTTTCAGCCGAGATGGCACAGAACCAGCAACCCACCGAACAGCCTTGGCTTAGCTCGAACGCCATGGGAGCGTGAATGATACATTCGGCCTTGACCGGGCCGACCTCGGCCTTCACCCGGGCCTGCTGCCGAGTCCTCCAGGCTTGATAGCGCGGATCGTCGGGAGTTCCTTCTTCTCGGATCTGGTCTCGCAGGCGCATTCTTTCCTTGATTTGCTCGCGATAAGCCACCTCGTCGGGGAAGAAGTCGCGCTCGGGAGCCTGAGGATCCCACAACTTTTGTACCCGGGTGGGGTCCCACGAGAGACCCAGTTCCCCGGCCGCCTTAAGCGGATCTTCTCGCAGCCGGTCCAGGAATTCCGGATCGGCTAAGAAATACTCAAGAAGGCGTTTTACTTCCCACGTGGGGATAGTTTGGCACAAAGTCATAAGAGGCTTCAGTTAGCTGAAGAGGAGGCCCGGTCCTGTCCAATATAGTTTTAGTTTGCATGCCTTTTGTCGAATTGACCCGACCTTGTCTGGGTTTGAGTTTGCTCAAGTCTCTGCTCGCTCGAGAGGGGCTCGAGGCCCGGGTTGAATACGCCACGTTTTCCCTGGTGGAAGCCATCGGTATCAACGAATACCAGGCAGTGACCGGCAGCAACCGCCTATGGTCTCACGCCATGTTGGGCGAGTACCTCTACTCCCGAAGTGCCTTTTCCGATCAGCAGCCCGACGAACAAGCGATGCTGGATGTCCTATTCGCGTACTCTCCCCTAGCAGGAGAGCAGCTAAGGCAGGCCCGAGAAGCCAGCCTCAAGTGGGTAAGGCGTATGTCTGAAAAGGTTCAGCTTCACATCGAGGAGGTGGCCCGAAAGGTTCTGGCGCAGCAGCCCCGCTTGGTGGGATGCACCTCCACCTTTCAGCAGCACTTGGCCTCGCTCGCCCTACTGCGGAGAATTCGGGAATTGGCGCCGGAAGTGGCCACGGTTATGGGAGGGGCCAACTGCGAAACCCAGATGGGAGCGGCCACTCATCGAAACTTCCCTTGGGTGGATTATGTGCTCTCCGGGGACGGAGACGGGGTGGTGGGAGAGCTTTTTCGGGCCATCCTGGAAGGAGGTCCTCTGCCTCGGGGGGCCCTGGGGCCCCAGCATCGAGAGGACGGATACCCCAAGCCCCTACCTCGGGCGGTTTACCGGGCTCTCGATTCTCTACCGCTGCCCGATTTCAGCGACTATTTTCAGCAACTCGAAGCATCGAGCCTGCGCAATCTCAAGGTCGGTCTACCGGTGGAAACCTCGCGAGGTTGCTGGTGGGGGGCGGTCTCTCATTGCACCTTCTGCGGGCTCAACGGCGGCTCCATGGGCTATTCGAGCAAGTCCCCAGATCTCGTCTTAAGAGAGTTCGACGAACTTTCTTCGCGCTGGGAAGTACGCAATTTCGAGGTCGTAGACAACATTCTTGACATGGCCTACTTTAAGAGCCTGGTTCCGGCCTTGGCCAAGCGGGACTTCAATCTTTTCTACGAAACCAAGTCCAATCTGAAGCGCAGCCAGATCGAAGCGCTGGCCCAGGCCGGCATCCGCTGGATCCAACCTGGGATTGAATCCCTCGACACTCGGGTGCTCGACTTAATGAAAAAAGGAGCCAAGGGGATAACTCAGGTGAACCTCCTGAAATGGGCGCGGGTCTACGGCATCCAGCTTTCTTACAACCTCTTATGGGATTTTCCCGGGGAAGAAGACGCCTGGTACGCCCGAGCTGCCGAGCTTATTCCGCTCATTCATCATCTCCAGCCTCCGGCGGGTATCACGAATATCCGCTTCGACCGATACAGTCCCTACTTCCGCCGCCGCGCCGAATTGGGGTTTGAGTTACGGCCCCACCCCATGATGGAGCATGCCTATTGCTTGCCCGCCGAGGAACTCGACCAACTGGCCTACCACTTCTACCGCACTCCGAAGGCCGAAGCGGGGCCGGGAGTCCGGGCGCTCTACCGGGCTGTGGAGGAGTGGCAACGCTCCTTTTCCAACGTCCGGCTGGAGCTTGATGGGGGAGTGTTGCGGGACGATCGCGGCTGTACTCCGCAGGCCGATCGACGGTTGAGCCAGGCTGAGGTGGACCTGCTGGAACTGTGCGCCGAGGGAGCGACGGCCCGGAGTTTGGTCGGGCAAGAGGAGCTAGTGGCAGACTTGGTGGAGCAAAAACTGTTGCTGCAAATGGACGGCCGGACCCTGTCTCTGCCCCTTCCGCCTACGGCTCCCGCCTATCCCTACTCGCCTCCCTTTCCGGGAGGAGAAGTGATGCCGGATCTCTTTAAGAGTCTGTACCGTCCGTATGCTCGGGCCTAAGGTGTTTTGCCGAGCTTTACTCAGCACGGCCCAAGGTTCGAGTGATGGCAGTCTGTCGCAAGCGGGAGGGCCATCTCGTTTCTGTTGCGGAACACATTCAAAGTGCACGCTTTTGCTTCTGACTGCCAACCCTTAAGTGATTATTCTCACCAAACGCTAGAGAGGCCTCGCGGTTTCCCGTGAGGCCTCTCGTTTTGGATTCAGGCTTAGGCGTTTAGGCCTCTCCTTGTAGGTAGGCCTTAGCGACCGCCGCCACCGGCCGTGCAAACCTGGGGCGGAACTTCAACGGCCTGGCCGTTGTGGTCGAAAAGAGAGATATTGCTGAAGTTCTGGAGGTTGATCACCGGACCACCTTCACCCACCGAGTGGTAGACCTGGTCTCCATTCATGATGGTGTAAGGGCCTTCCCGGTCGGGGCGGAATTCGAAGGAGTTATTGCCGTTGCCACCATCGAACTCAATGGGCATCTCGGGATTCCTCGGGAGTCCGTTGAGTACAGCTTTGTCGTCGCCATCATCGAGAAAAACCTTCACAGCGTTATTGTCGTTCTGGTTGAGCAGGTTAACAGTGACGGTGTCGTTCCCAGTGCTGGTGTTGACGACGTTGGTCATCCCAGAGCCGCGACTGTTCCAGGTGATGTTCGCATTGCTGCTACTGTTGTGATTGACCACGTTTACGTTTCCATCACCCTGGCCGAAGGTCGCGCGATGGCTGCCGCCTGAGGTGTTGACGACGTTGGTCGTGTTCCCGCCACCACCGTCTTGATGGCTGGTGGTGTTTCCACCGGAAACATTCGCCACGCGGAGATTACTGCCGTCTCCACCAGTCTGGACCACCGAACTGTTGGCTCCGGCGTCCACTCTCTGGTAGCTGCCACCTTCACCAGCACGTTGCACGTTGTGAGAATTCGCTCCCGCATTGATGATTTGGGTTCGCCCCCCGCTCTGAGCATTCAAGCTGTTGTTCCCAGCGACGATTTGCTGGCGAACGGGTGCGGTTCCGTTGGCTACTTGGAGGTTGGTGCTGCCGTGCCCAGCGACGATTCCTTGTCGACCGGTGGCGTGATTGGCCTCTTGGCGAGTGACCGACTGATTTCCGGTGAGAGCTCTCTGGTTTACAGTCCCGAAGGAGGCGGTTTGGGAGTTTACACTTTGGAATCCACCGCTTAGGTACTGATCGGCGTGGCCGAACGCGTGCCGCTGAACGTTGGTTGAGCGGTAGCCCCCGAACGCATCTTGCTGCCCGTAGCCACCAAAGGTGTTTTGACTGTTATGGGAATAGGCTCCCCCGTTGGCAAAACTCTGAGAACCATAAGGGTTGTGAAGTTGGTAGCCCTGGTTGTTACCATTGGACCAAAATTGATTGGGGGACGGAAAGCTGTTGGCCTGAGGAGGCATTTGGCCGTGGTGTCCCATAGGAGGCATACCGCCGCCCATCATGCTCTGCATCATGCTTTGCATCATCTGCATCATGAACATCATGGGGGAGTTGAACCCGAAACCAGGTTGGGCTCCGAACATTCGGTCGAACCCTTGGTTGGAAAAGGAGGGACCTTGATTGCGCAGCTGAGCCATCATCATCGCCTGTTGTTGTGCCTGAGCTTGCATCAGGCGAGCTTGGTTGGCCTGGGAGGCCATTTGAGTGGCGAGCAATTGAGGGGCGAGCATGTGTATAGCCATCTATATTAATCTCCGTTTCTGTCTGGGTGTATTATATCTTGAAGAGAACCTGAAAGTTTGTCCAAAATGTGAAAAATTGTTAACAAATTTCTTGCAAAATTCACGCCCTTGTTAGGCAAAACAGTTTACGAAGGCAAGGCTCAGAAAGCCTATTTGGTTTGCCCGGGTGCCCTCTCTAAGAGCCGATAGGTCTCAGTTAGGTCTGTTCCGGCATGGCTGTTCTTGGGGGATGTCCTCAACACCCGATATCGAAAGAGGTGATAACCTGCCTGCACCGCGGAAAGAGAGTCGGTTCTTTGGAGCTTCAAGAAAGGGTCGCTGTCGGGAGACGCCTCTTTCAGACGCTCATAAAAGTCCAACAGTCGCGGCCCGGTGAACCAAACGGGTTCTTTTCGCGACCGGCTCAGGGTGCGTGGAGAACTGAACTCAATGAACGGTCGGTCATCGGTGTTGATTGGGGCCCCTTCAAACAATTCAGGGGCTGCAGTGAGATTGCCGACGTAGTAGGCCAGGATAGGCAAGTCCCCGAGCTTCCGCTCGGTCAGACGAACTCCCGCTTCTCTGAGGCGGACTTCGGCTTGGGTGACTTCAGTTAGAGGGGTTGGGTCTCGGTGGCCGACTACCGCAACGATGGGACGCTTGGATAGAAAATCTCCTCGCCATAGTGTCACCAAGGGAAAGACCGAGTGCATGGTCGCGACCACTGAGCGGAATTCTTCTTCGGAAATTTGGTAAAGCGGAAGCCATTGAACGTAAAGTCCCTCGGTGGCTAGTCGACTCAATCCGCTCTGAAAGCATTCTGCAGTCCAAAGGCTTCCCGCGCCCGACTCCCAGGGCAGGAAAAGGTCGGCGATGATCAGGTCGTACTGCTCCGGTATGGAGGAAAGAAGGTTCCGACCATCTTCGTTGATGACTTCCACACCGGGATGTTCGAAGAGGCCGTTGAGCCAGGGATGAAAGAAACGTCTGGAAAGGTCGGGTACTTCAGGCAGGAGCTCGCTGACCACCACCCGCTCCACCGGGTGGCGCATGGCGCCTCCTGCGGTGATCCCGGTTCCCATACCTAAATAGAAGAGACGCTTTGGGTTAGGGTGCATGGAGATGGCCAGGTGGGTTTGCCGCTCCTCCAATACGGCCGAGCTGCTTCCTCCGAGAGTATAGAAGTTGTTGACCTTGATTCGGCGACTCTGCCCTGATTGCACCACCGCTACGGAAGCGGCACTTCCCTCGCGCACCAGGAAGAGACTTTCGCGTCCGTTGTTGGTATCGACGGTGACCGGCGGGAGCCGACCGGGATCAAGAAGAGAGAGCACCAAGAGCAAGGCCAGCGCAGGGACCGAGCCAGGCCAGGTGGTGAGCTTATCGGACGGTTTTTGCCCGGCTAGAACGAGGGCTAGGATGAGGTAGGTTGCCGCCACGAACCTCAAGGCTCCGCCTAGACCCAGAAGGTCGAGGAACAGAAAGCCTGAGGCCAAGGAACCGAAAATGGAGCCAAGGAGGTTCATGGCCGCGAGGTCTCCGACCGTGCTTCCTGGACTTTCGAGTAGCGGCTCTGAGAGCTTCAGCAAGTAAGGGAAGATGGAACCCATGAGTACTCCCGGAGGCACGATCACCAAGGCAGCTCCCAAGAATTGCCAGGACACGTCTTGAGACCAATCTCCCGTGCGGGGGTTGAAAAGGGACCCTCCTGAAAGCTCCTGATAGAGCCAGGTGCTCAGGGCCAGGGCGGTTCCAGCGGAGGTGAAAAGAAACATCAAGGTCGGCAGTGGGGGAGTCTTGGCACCACAACATCGGTGGGCCAAGGCGGCCCCACCGGCCAGGCTGAGGAGAAACAGGACCAGGACTGCAGAGAAGGTGTAGATCGAGCTCGGCATGACTTGGGCAAACATTCGCATCCAGAGCACTTCGGTGGCCAGCGCTAAGAAGCCACAAAGAAATGAGAGCAGTCCCAACCGCGATTTTAGAGAGGGCAAACTAGGCTCGGCCTGGAGCACTTCTGAGGACGGCCCCTCCGTGGTGGGAACGACCTCGTTCACAGACTTGGGAGCCATCAGCCAGGCAGCGCAGGCCACCGCCAAAGACAGGGAGATACCCGCGCCGTAAGTGAGAGAGTAACCGTAGGCAGGTAGCAACCAAAAGACCACGGCAAAGGCGCCGCACGCCGCCCCTAAGGTGTTTGTTGCGTAGAGGGTGGTGCCGATGAATCCAAGCCCACTGCGATGAGCTATCGAATGCTGGGCAAGAACAGGAAGAGTCCCACCCATAAAGTAGCTCGGAGGAAAGAGGAGAGTGACCCCCAGTAGGAACTTCAGGCCAAGGAAAAGACTGGGACTGTTTCCCCAGGTGTGATACAGGGCTCCATAAAGGTGGCGGTACATTCCAGAGAGGCCGAGAAAGAGCAGGGCGGTCGACGCTACTCCGAGTTCCAATAAGGCGAAGACCTTGAGAGGACTCTTCAGGGTTGCGGCCCGGCGACCCCAGTGCCACGAACCTACGGCCAGGCCTAGGAAGAAAGCGGCCAAGGCCGTTCCGGCAGCCTGAGTGGTGTTGCCGAAAAGGATCCCGAGTTCCCGCATCCAGAGCACCTCATAGACCAGGGCCTCAGCCCCTGACAGAAAGACCAAGAGGAGAAGTGCGAACGCCGGAAATCGGGACCCATTCGAGGAATCTTGGAGGTGCTCAATGTTGTTCGGGTTGCTCCGCACTGGGCGAGCTTTGTCTCAAGTCTTTCCGCCTCCTTTCAGAGATGCAAGGCAAGCCGTCTCCTTCGAAGGGCAAAGCTGCTGGAGCGAGAAATCTTCGTTCTATGCAAATTCTCATCATTGACGGATATCCCGAGACCGCTCGCCAGGAGCTCAAGAATGCCGGGGCGAGCCAGGGCTGGGAACTTTTCGAACGCATGTTGAGCAAGCGAGCCCCCGAGGCGAAGGTCGAGATCCTCTTTCCAAGTGATAGTCGGGAGGTCCCGACGGTCGAGGAACTCTCTAAGTTTGACGGCATGCTCTGGACCGGCTGCAGCTTATGTCTGCACGACCACGAAGATGCCCGGGTGGCCCGGCAGGTGGAATTGGCCCGCCGAGGATTCGCCGCCGGAGTTCCTCAATTTGGCAGTTGTTGGGCAGTGCAGATTGCCGCGGTGGCTGCAGGGGGGACCGTCGCTGCGAATCCTAAAGGACGAGAGATGGGATTGGCCCGCAAGATCTCCCTGACTGAGGCCGGCCTCGAGCACCCTATGTATTCAGGTAAACCCCCGGTTTTTGATGCCTTCATTTGCCATCTGGATGAGGTAGTTGAGTGGCCTGAGGGGGCAACACTCTTGGCTACCAACGGCTTCACTCGGGTCCAAGCGCTGGAAGTTCGTTATCTGAGTGGAGTGTTTTGGGGTGTTCAGTACCATCCCGAGTACACCCTTGGCGATATGGCCGACCTGACTCGGGCCCGAGTTCAAGCCCTGATGAGAGAGGGCTTCTTTCTCGATCCAGAAGAAGCCGAGAGGCACCTGGCTCGGTTAGCCTGCCTTCACGAGGACCACAACCGTAAAGACCTGGCCTGGATGCTGGGAGTGGACCAAGACGTCCTCGACGATGAACTCCGTCAGTGTGAATTCATAAACTGGCTGGTCTATCTGCGTTCCGCCGTGAGGTCCCTGGCTTGAACACCAAAGACCGAGTTCCCACGTTCGACCAGACCAAAGCCAAGTTGATCGCCTATGCCTTTGTTGCGGTTCTTATAGGCGTTATGTTAGTGGTGGGAATGCGATCTTCGGGAGGCCCCCAGCTTTGGGACGGGGACGTCGTGGAATCCATGGATTGCCAGAGTTGCCAGGGCTCGGGCGAGGTCGAGGGCGAGCGTTGCCGAGGGTGCCTGGGCGCCAAGAAACTCAAGGTGGTGATTCCCGGCCCAAACCATCCGGCTCAACTCAAAGGGACAGTGAGGGACCTCTCTGCCTTCAAGAGCGAGGAGGAAGGGAGGGAAGTGGCTGCTCGAGAGGCGGCCGAGACCGGTTTGAGTCTCAAGCCGGTTCAAGGAGGGATCGGACAAGCGGTCTTGACCCTCGAGGGTGCCGAGGCGACGATCGCCTTAGAAACCAAGGCCACCGGAAAGTACAGCTCCCTGGTCAAGCCCGGGGAATACTCGGTGACCGTGACCGCCGAGGGCTTCCAAGACCAAACGTTAACCCTGATTGTGGAACCTCGCGAGCATCCCATCTGGCCGAGAATGCCAGGACAGGAAAGGGCGGAGCAAGATGTCACCACCCTAGATGTTTTTCTGGATAGGGCGCCCTAGATTAGTCCACGGGGAACGAGCCTGTCGGAGTCGAAGCCCAGCCCATGAGACAAAAATGGAATTTTCCCCAGATCGCCGTCTTCTGCTTGATTCTCCTTTGTCCAGCCTGGGGCCACCCCACCAAGTCCAGTTTCTCACCAAATCTATTGGTTCAGGTCCTAGCCGCGCCGTATGAGGCTGTCGTCGATGGGCAGAGGACTCTGGTCTACGAGTTGCTGTTTCACAATCTCGATCAGGTGGCTTGGACCCTGGAGGGTTTGCAGGTCCACGCCGACGGGGTCGCCTTGCAGACGCTTTCTGCGGGGGACCTAGCTCCGGATTTGAAGCGCTTGAATCGCTCAAGCTCGGGTCTCAAAGGGACCAATCTGGCCCCCGGGGATTCAGCCATCCTGTATCTGTGGGCAGAGCTAGAACAGGCTAGCCCAACGGCTTTGAGCCACACCTTGGTCCTTACGGATGGAGAGGAGACCGTGAATTTTGATTGCGCTTTGACCGAAGTGCTCCAAGCAGAGCCTGTGATTTTGGGTTTGCCTTTCGAGCGAAAAGGCCGCTGGATAGCCATGGGCGGGCCTGCCAACCGAGGAGTAGGTCACCGCACCACGGCTCTGGCGGTGGACGGAAGGCTTTGGATCTCCCAACGCTTTGCCATCGACTGGGTGATGATGGGCCCCAACGGAAAGATCTACAGCAACGACGAAACCAAGAATGAAGACCACTACTGTTACGGTGCAGAGGTCCTGGCGGTGGCCGATGGCCAGGTGGTGAGAGTTTACGACGGTTTACCCGAGAATGTCCCTCATCTCACTGAGAGGGCGGTGCCCATCACTTTGGAAACGGTAGGCGGCAATTGGATTGGCCTTGAGGTCGCTCCTAACCGCTATGTGATGTACGCCCATCTGATTCCAGGCAGCATCACCGTGAAAGAAGGAGACAGAGTCCGTCGGGGTCAGGTATTGGCTAAGGTAGGCAACACCGGGAATTCTACCGCACCTCACCTCCATATGCACGTTTCTGAAACTCCTCACTGGATTCCATCTAATGGGGTTCCTTACGTATTTGAGAGCTACTTTTCTGAAGGGACTGCCCGAGCACTGTCCGAGGACGGAGAGGACATCGAAATCGTTCCTCGTGAGGATGGGATGTTTCAACGGAACCGCGACCTCCCTCGAGAGCTCGAAGTGCTTCTAGTGCCTGAGGTTCGGG
>JBJHCR010000157.1:0-14648 GCA_050486105.1 Vulcanimicrobiota bacterium | reverse complement strand
CTCTCAATTCGAGACCGACTTGCTCGAATATTGGGAAGACAAGCACACCCGAGAGTTGATCCACCTGACCCAGGATGAGACGACTCAGTCGGCTCTCGCGAAATTGCACAGGTTAGCTCTGGCTCTCCCGTTCGAACGGGAAACCGCATTTCGAGACTGGGCTCGGCGATCGGAGCAGGCATCACAGGTGGTGGAACGCGTGGATCAGACGAGAGCGGCGCACTTGAAGGAACTCTACTTGAAAGGGGGATGGCAAGAAAGCAAAGCCACAACTTTGGCATGGGTGGAGTACAGCCTGTTTCTCGGCATTGCCCTTCTCGGGGGGTCCTTGCCTAAGAAGGAGCTGAAAAGCATTCGAGAGACTTTTGAAAGGTGGGTGAAGTATGAAAGTGAATTGGGCTAAAGTGAGAGAGTTTGTGCACCAGCGAACTCTGTTTGCCACCGCAGCTGTGTCCACGAGCGATGGGGTTCGGCTCTTTCCCATCGGCTCGTTGAGGATCAAAGAGGATGGCACAGCCACCTACTTTGAGATTTTCGCTCGACCCGTGCCAGAGGGTTCGTCGATCACCTTCTTGGCCGTAACCATAAACCCGGTCTTCTGGATACGCTCCCTATTGAGCGGCCGATTTGCCTATCCCCCGGCGCTGAGGCTAGAAGGCTCAGTGGGGCCTCAAAGAATGGCCACAGAAGAGGAAAGGCAGGGCTGGTTTCGCAAAATGAAGTGGCTCTTGAAGACGCCGGGAGGGAAGCTTTTGTGGTCTAATCCCAAGACTCTAAGAACTCTGATGTTTTCTCGAGCCGAGCCTGTGCGAGTGGGCCAAATGTCGAGGCACTTGGCCGATTGGTGTCACGCTTTGTAAGATCGAGTGACATTCAACCCTCACCGGCCACCCGCCCTCGGCGCCTAGGCACCCGGATACCTAGGTTCCCTAGGCGGGAGGGTTGACGGGACTGGCGCTTACTCCAAACAAGGAGAGCAGGTGTTCGGCCGACCTCCTATCCGAGACCACCACAACCAGGGATAAGGTTCTTTGGCCTGCTCTCCGAAAGTCGCGTGTGGCGACCCTTCCACTGAAAAAGGACTCAGTCTATCAGCTCAACGCCATACTCGTAGCCATACAAAATTTTACCAACAGGCTTTCGGAGGGTAGGGCTCAAGCACGCCTGGCACAAACTGCACCTGATAGGTGAGTCGGCCTACTGAAGGTGAAGGAAATCGTGGCCGTCCCACCTACTTTATCGGCAGTTCCAAAGTCTCTTCTGCCTCTCAGAATCCGAAAACTCTTCAGCACGTCGAAGTGCTTCGAAAGAGAACCTCGCCTCATAAGGACTGCATCCCTACCAGCTCTACTAAGCCGGTCGGCCTAGTCCGAGACGAAGGTCGGGTCGATCCTCAACTGGAGTGCGGAGAGCTTGGACCGCTTGCCTCAAGCTTTTCCAAGCAGCCCTGTTTCGTCCAGAGCACTGGTACTCTGTCACCCCATCGGGTGAAAGGGTAAGGAAGGTTCGAGGAAAAAGCTTTGGTCGAGTTAAAACCCAAGGGATGCTAAGAATTGCCCTCATCGGCTGCGGTGCCATGGCACTCAAACACGCTCAGGTCTTGAGTCAGCATCCCGGCGCACAATTGGCTTTGCTCTGCACCACACCCCGGAGCGCGGTGGTAGGCCAAGAGTTTCAGAGTCGATTTGGTTTTCTTCGACGGACTACGGATTTCCGCGAAGTGCTGACAGACCCTGAAGTCGAGGCCGTTTTCATCTGCAGTCCCGACGACACTCACGCACCCTTCACTGCTCAGGCCCTAGAAGCTGGCAAGCACGTATTTTGCGAAAAGCCCCTAGCTCGAGACGAGAGTGGTTTTAATCTCGTGAGGGATGCGAAGGTCAAGACTGGCCACTGCCTTCAAGTGGGGATGAACTGTCGCTACCGAAGCCAATACTCCAAACCCAAGGAATTTGCTGATTCCCAAGGCCTGGGAAAGCTTCGACTGCTTCGAGGAACCTATCTCCTGAACAAAGTGGCCTCGGCCAAGAGCAAAGACAAAGCTTGGTGGTCTCAAAGATCGCCGGAATTGTACTTTTTTCTCCACGCCAATGGCATCCACATCATCGACTTGGTCCGCTGGTTCGGGGGAGATGTTTCGTCGGTCTTTGCCAGGGCCACAGCTTTTGAATTGGGCTGCAGTTTCCGGGCCGACACCTTCTCCTCCTCGCTGCAATTTACCAACGGAGCCCTGGGGGAACTGCTGATCTCTTCGGTGGCCTTCCAGCCTCGTGAAATCAGTATCGAGGCCTGGTATGACCAAGGGACCATTCTAGGCAACCAAGTCTATCATAGGGATGGGGATGAGACCGCCGAAGACGAAATCCAATTACCCATAGACCAAGAGGTTCTCGATTTGCATCTTCAGTTCGACGACTTCTTGAAGGCCATCGCCAGCGGCGCAGAACCTATGAACTCCTTCCAAGAGGCCTTCGCGAACTTCACCCTGATACGAGCGCTCGAGCGCTCCCTGGATAGCAATATGCCTGTATCCCTATGATCTATCTATACCTCCGTGCGTTGAGTGGGCCCGGAAAGCTGGGGGAGGAGACGCCGTTCCGTTTGCCGCTCTCAAGAAGGCTTGACCGCGTATATTTTTTTTGAGGATGCACCCGCACCCTGGGAAGCTCGAGCGGTCAGGGTCGATTTCTGACCCATTCAGGAACCATTTTGAAGTTCGATCTTGAGATTGCCGGCAATACAGGTCCTTGTTCAATTGGCTATCATTGCCGAGCAGCTGCGCACCTCCTCCGAGACCTACACCGAGACCCTCGCGGTGCAGACCAAGGTGAGTATTCGGAATTGGTAGCTCCACTCAACGCAACCTTGCTTGAAACTCTTGCCATTCTTTTCGGCTGGATTCTTGCAGCTGCAAAGCGTACTCATCGCCCACAGGACGAAGCCAATCCACCCTGACCAAGGAGTCTTTGTCGGTGGTGAAGACTCTGACATAAAGGGCCCAGCCTGCATATTCGGTATTCATACTTCGCAGTTGTCCATAGGGAGCGGCAGCCCGAACCATGATTCCCTTGAGTCTCGACGCCCGGTGTGGGGTGATGGCCCAGGTGTATCTGCTGTCTTCGTGCACCACCGTCAAGGTGAAGTTCCTTTCAGACACTTCCGTCACAGTCCATCGCTCAACCAGGAAGGTCCATTCGCCGGTTAGTCGCTCTTGGGCATGACTGGGCCAAGACACGGCAACGATTAGAGCAAGCAACAAGGTAAGCCTCATAGATGTTAGGTCGCCAAGTAAATCAGAATTATTTCTAGGAGGCTGCTCTGGTTCGCTTCGTGATTCCATCCCTTTGAGAGTTCGTTCACAAGAAGGTTCAGTCCGCGCCCAAGTCACCGATCGAGTCACCGGACAACAGTACAACATTACTGGACACCTGAACGGACAGGCCCAAGTCCAGCTTGGCGAGGACCATTTTCTGGCGCAGGCTTATCGCAACTCTCGCCCGATCGAACCTTAAACTCCGCTCTCGGACATAGCGCCGGCGAGAAAACTCTGGAAGGCCAGATTGTATACGCTGGACTTCGTTTCGCCGCAGACGGCTTGCAAGATGAAGGACCTCGTAATCCTTCCTTCCAGCCTTGGCGGAATCTGTCCAAAAAGCCTGCGGAGATCCCCTGAAGACTGTTTGCGCGGCTCTCCGTGAACCGATTGAGAGAGCGGCTGAGAGTGCTCTAGACGAGAAGGTCATTCCAGCCCAAGAACTTTCGTAATGTCAGAGCCCTCCCCAGCCGTGCAGTTTCCCGCACCTTCGCATATCCCGCGAGCATACCGAGAATCAGACAGAAGAGGACGCGAGGGACAGAATACACGGTTGGCTCGCAGCCCGAATCAGCATGGGACAAGGCTCCCTCTAACCCAGACTTGCCCATAAGAGGTACAGATGGACGCGAGCCCTCCAAAGCCTGACAGATTCTTACCGTCGATATCGTAAAAAAGGTCGCCTCAACTTCTTGCGACCCGCATGACGAAGGGAAGGCGTTACCTCCCCGTTTGAATCAGCAGCCTCCCAGAGTTCTTTGCGGCCTTGGTAGAAGTCTCAGACTCTGGAGGAGAAATCAATTCTCTCTACAATGGCAAGTTTTCTCCGGGAATTCTTCATCAAATCCGCGAGCTTCAGGAGCAAAACATTCTTTGGCCCTCTTCTGTGATGACGCCCTTCACGAAGGGTCTAGCAGCAGATAAAATAGGAACAACGACGATAACAGGCACCTTGTTGGACCTCACAAGAAAGCGTTTGTCATGAACATCGGATTTCACATAGACACCCAGGAGAACGAACTTCCACGCGACCCTAACTGCTATCAGAGTCGAGAAGCTCCTCGGAGCGGCCACGAGAGTTGGGTCCTTGGGCTGTCAAACACCACCGGTTCCTTCCTTTTTCCGGCCCACCAAGTCGAAGCGTTGTCGTTCGCCAGAAAAGGCGCTGCGCTTGAACTTGAGCATCCTAGAGAGGCGGGCTTGGCTCAGAAGCAAGCCTCCATCGATGGCCCGAGCAGGCCTTTCCACGGTAACAATCCGGCCGACAATCACCTCACCCCAAAACGGACCTCCACCTCCTCGATTCTCTCTCTCCGAATTTGCTGGAATAATCTCTTTGGAGTTCGAAGGACTCCCAAGCCTGTGACGGGACCGCTGACACCGTGAGGCCTTGGGTCACCCTGGGAAAAGCACCCCTACCGGGAGGGGGAGAGATAACCCTGGTCCGTCGGTCAGGGGAGTTCGTTCTTCGCGCTGATGGGTTCGAACTGATGTCGAGCCGCCTTCACGCCTCCGAGGAGAGCTTAGCCGAAGTCGCCCTGGAGCCCGGTAGCTCTCAACGCGTACTCATTGGAGGCCTGGGCATGGGATTCACCCTTCGGGCTGCACTAGACGTTTTGGGCCCGGAGGCCGAAGTCGTGGTCGCAGAATTGGTCCCAGAGGTGGTCGCTTGGAATCGCGGCCCTCTCGTCAAGTTAGCCCACCATCCTCTTCAAGATCCCCGGGCCCGCGTGCATATCGGTGACGTGGCAGAGTTGATCAAGCAGCGTTCCCAGTGGGACGCGATCCTTTTGGATGTGGACAACGGAGCCGAAGCTTTCACTATCGCCGAGAATTACAAGTTGTATCAACCTGAAGGTCTCATGACCCTTCGAGATTCTCTCGCCCCGGGTGGTGTTCTGGCAATCTGGTCTTCTGGCCCTAATCGCTCTTTCGAGCGTCGGTTACGCCGGAACGGATTTCGCAACGAGACCGTAAGAGTGCGGGACCACGACGGTCAAAAACGTCAGTATCACTACATCTTTGTAGCCCGACCTACGGAATATTAGGACGGTCACGCATGCGCTTGAAGGTTTAGCTCCTCCCTTCGACCGGCCACCTTTTCCTGACCCAGAACAGAACCCGTTGAGCCCCCAGGGTTCCTTCGTCCCAAAACCCGACCAAGGGCAATTCCGGATGCGAGGTCCTAATGACACTGACTGCTCATCCAAACTCTATCGAAGCGCCAAGCCGCGAGGTCCTCTTCAGGAATGAACCAGTAGAGACATCCAGCATCGCCCCAAACCTGGTCGCCCACTTCCTCCATCTGAACCAATAGACGCCAGGACTCTTCAGGCACCCCACCTACAATCTTGGCACAATCGGCTTCCATGTCATCGTTTTGGATCGGTAAAGGGTAGCCCTCGAGTTGAAGTGGACTAGACAGGTCCTCCAAGAGTTCCGCATAGTTGTCATTGGTGAACTCGTCAGGAAACTCATAAGCCAGTCGCTCGTGGCTCGGATAGCTCAGCGAGGGCACGAAGATCAAGGGAACTTTCTGATAGATGACGGGTGTCTTCCGATTCTTGAGCAACCCAAAGAACCTTTTGGATTCGTGAGTCGGCAGTTGGGAACTCTCGAACTCCTTTTCGCCGAGTTGCCAGAGGACCTTGATAAAGCCCTTGTCCTCAGCCTCGAGCCCCCAGTGCTCGTTGTCATAAAAAAAGAGCAGAGCGCCCTCGTCCTTCGGCCAATGGGGAACATCTCGACAGGCGATCTGGGCCACGAAATCGAGGGGACGACCCCGACGGTCCGGCCAAACGAATCCCTCATCAACCCAGGGAAGACCGCCGCAAAACGAATCGCTGGGATGCTTGCTCGCGTAGCCTCTATGACAAGGTCGAGCTTGGCTCCTCAGCAATGAGCCAAAGTCCTCGAGATGATGCTTGGCGATCAGATTCTCATCCATCTCAGGCAGGTCTCACCACTACCAAGAGGGAGCCAATCATGGAGGCCGATTGAGTTCTCTGCTGATGCAGCTCGTCTTTAAGGAGTACTTTGAGGATAGAGCAGTCGGTGTTGGTCCCTGGTGATTTCGGCATTGAGTTTGAGTTGCTCGGCTTGCTGGGCCTGATCAGTCTGAATCTTTCGTACTGCCGCCTGGTTCGCAGGATCATTCATGGCTCGCTGGGCGTTCGCGTGCCAGGCGGCCTGCTGCTGGTCGATAGTCTGAAAGTAGCGCTCTCGTTTTGCGGTCTGAAAATCCTGGACTTCCACCGTATTCTGTTGATGCTCATAGAACATCAATGCTCCCAACCCGAGCAGTAATACGAAGACCCCAAGTCCTACAATACGAAAAACCGACATGGGCAAATCTTCTCTATAGAGCGAAACACACCTTCGTTTTCCGGGCGGGTCTTCCGATGACCTAGAGGGCCATAGGAGCGTTAGTTTGCCAAAATGTTGGTCGCAGCTGCAGTGCCAACAAAACCCGAAAGCCCACCGGCGATCGCCAGGGTGGCACCGACCCAAGGATTAGCGCTGAAAGCTCCGGCGGCACCTCCAACCAATCCCCCGATCACTCCTCCGGCTATCGCAGCTTTTCCGGAATTGTTGTTGTTACTCATGAATCCACCAGCGAGATCTGCCATGATCCCCACGGCGCCGAGAGTCAGTCCACCAACGATGGCCCCGCTGGCCACCCCGGAGAGGGTAGCCAAGCCGCCGAGTTGAGTTCCGGCGTAATATCCCATCGCGCCCACACCAGCCGTAACACCCCCAGCTAGGGCCCACTTTCCGGCCTTGAGCAGAGTTGGCGTCTTTTTCTCCCCGGAAAACTCGAAACTTTCTTGAGGTTGCGAGGGAACTGTTGTTTGGGCCTCAGTAGGTGAAGTCGTGGGGGCTGAAAATTTTTGAACGGAGTTTGTGTGAGTTGAAATAAGCATGATTTTTCGTTCCTTTGATTTTTTGGGAACACTTTGAGTGTTCTCTATGTTTTTCAAGTGACAGTCGAAGGGAATCGATGACAAGATCATCGTAGGCGATGAAGCTTAAACACGTCTTAAAAGGTGAATCTTGGAGTGTTTGACTTTGATCGGCTGGCAACTCGGCCAGAGTTGAACCTTCTGATTTCCGGCTCACCACGGCAACAGGAGTCTCACTCTTTGAGTTGTAAACTCAACAGATGCAAACCCACAGGATCGAGAGGTTCAGGACTCGTTTAGGGATAGTGGAAACCATCCACTCCGAAGCAGGCTTGGCCAGCCTCCATTTCATCGATTACGCAAGCCCTGGAGCCGCCCGCTCGGATCTCAGTCGACGCATTCAAGATCACTTCAACGGTGTCTCCCAGGACTTCTCCGACATACTTCTGGATTTCCGCGGTTGCACGGATTTTGAGCGCAAAGTCTATCTCGCGGCCCAAAGAATTCCAAGTGGCACTACCAAGACCTACGGCGATGTAGCTCGCGAGATCGGTTCTCCGAAAGGCGCTCGAGCCGTTGGTGGAGCCCTTGGCAAGAATCGTCACCTCCTCTTGGTGCCTTGCCATAGGGTCATCGGAAGCCAGGGTCGACTCACGGGATTCTCAGCACCAGGAGGATTGGAGACCAAAGACCTGATGCTTGCCGCCGAAGGCTGGGGAACCGAGAGCCTCTGGGAGCACCGCGAGATGGAGCTAGGACTCGAACACTTGAAATCGGATCCCGACCTCGGGTCTATCTTGGCGCAAGTAGGCCCGTGCACTCTCTCTCAGAGCAAAGCCGATCGGCCCTTCGTCGCCCTAGCTCGGACCGTGCTCTATCAGCAGCTTGCCACCGGAGCGGCACGTGCTATTGAAGAACGTCTGGAGAAGCTTGGAGAGCGCGGATTTCCCTCGGCGGAAGAACTGATGGAAATCTCTGAGGAACGATTAAAGGGGGCGGGACTCTCCGGTCCCAAGGTCCGGGCCCTAAAGAATGTGGCCAAAGAGAGTCTCGAAGGCAACTTGAAGGTCGATGAACTTCGCTTGCTCCCAGACCAGCAGGTGATCGAGCAGATCACCAAGGTCAAAGGACTAGGACCTTGGTCAGCCGAGATGTTCTTGATTTTTCATCTCGGACGTCGGGATCGCTTTCCGGTGGGAGACCTAGGGATTCGGAACGCTCTCAAGCGCCTCTTCCCGGGCAAGAAACTCGACAAAGCTACCACTCTGGAACGAACAGCTTCCCGCTGGGAACCGTATCGTACCCTTGCCAGTTGGTATCTCTGGCGAAGCCTAGAGCTCTAGAGGGCCTACTTTTCGTTGGACTCTTCAATGAGTTGAAAACTGGCCAAAACAGCGGCAAACTCGGGCTTGAGAAGCTCGCTTCCGAAAAGAGCCAAGGCAGTCAGGAAGTAGGTGTGGCGGCTGGTGGTGAAGACCAGAGAATATCCTTCGGTGCGCAAGATGATGTCGCTTTCTCCGTCATGGTACATCAGGACTCCGGGATAGCCGAGAAATTCGCGGTCCTTGAGGCTGGCAACGCGAAAGTCCGACGAATTTTCCAGGGCTGCTTTTGCCTTTTCTTGACGTTGCTCTGAGGTCAGTTCTTCCCAGGTCTCGGGCCGGGGGGTCAGAGCCACCGCGAAAAGAACCTCGGAAGAGTCACCCAGCTGAAAGGTGACAAGCTCCGGCTCATGGCTTGCCACTTTCCATTCGGGGCTAGCAAACTGAAGTCGAAAACCTTGCTCGGGAAAGGACTGAACCTCAGCTGTCGCAACTCCGAAACACAGGAAAACGAGCAGCACCAGAATTTTACGCATAAGGTTAAGGTCAACGAAGCCAAGAGAGGTTCCTGCGTTGGCCTTCTCATGACATCTAGAGAATGATTCTCGCGGTTCGGTCGAGAAGGTGGGGGGATAGGGAGCAAGCATCCAGGGACTTTTCTGACTTAATCCTGTTTGCAAACGTCGAATGCCCGGGGAGACTTATCATGTTGGATGTTTTTGGAGAAGAACTCGGGACTCTACCCAGTGGCGATGGTATGACCACGGGAGAGAACCCTGCGCACCAACGAGCGGTGCGCGATCTCCAGCACGCCCTTGAGGCTCATTTTCGGGATCGGGATGATGTTTTTGTGGGGGGTCAGCTCCCCATGTTCTTTGAAAAGGGAAATCGAAATCGGCACTGTTCTCCGGATGTGATGGTGGCCTTAGAGACCTCAAATCAACTGCGGGAGAATTACAAGATCTGGGAGGAGGGCAAGGCTCCGGACTTAGTGCTGGAAGTCACCACAGCCGCCACCCGGTTTGAGGACTTCGGAGAGAAGCGTGGGCTGTACGCTTTTCTCGGCATTCCAGAGTACCTGATCTTCGACCCTCAAGGTGACTATCTTGTACCGCCCTTGAGACTTTACCGCCTGGACGGAGAAGACTATCGCAGGGTCCTGGGCGAGAGGTTACTCCTGGAGACGGTGAACCTTGAAGTGAGTCTGCTCGAAGGGGAACTTCGACTTAAGACTCCTGAGACAGGAGAGTTGCTGCCCACCATTGAGGAGACCCGAGCCCAGGTCTTCCCTGATGAAGCACACGAAGACCCGGACCCCCCTGGACTGAGCCAGGAAGAACTGGAGAACAGCACCGTAATTCAGTCAGACGAAGCCGACCGCCTGGCCACCGAACTCGAGGAGATGAGACGGCTTTGAGTCCTAACGAGCTCTGAACCCGGCAATCGCAGCTAGGTGCCGTCTTCCAGAACTTTTTTGAGCTGTTTCAAGACCTGAGCATTGCCGGCTTCGAAAAACTTGCGAATTTCCTGATGTTCGGGACTTTCAGTGTAGCCCAGACCGACGCAAGTCACTTGAGTACCTCCTGACGGGGTGTCTTGCAAATAGAAAACCGTCCAAAGATCCGCGGAACTGTCTTTCCAGGGAAAATCCTGGGGAAATCCGGTGGTCTTCAAGGCCAGCATACGGCCCGGATCGTATGCCAAGATTGTCAATTCGATCGTCTGGGGGTCCCCGATCTCGCCCGAGGGGTTATAGTTGGAACGGATCGTGCCTCCGACTTCCCAAGTTGGACAACTGACCAGGGGGGCCATCCATAGTCGAAATCCCTTCTCAGTGGAGAAAGCCCGCCAGACCGCCTCCCGGTCGGCATCGATGGTGAGGCTGTACGTGAGCCGCTCGAAGGAATCAAGCTTCTCAGCCCAAAGCGGGGCAGCCCCGAGCAGAACAAGGAACAAGAGACAGACCAGTCTCGATCGATTAGTATCCATAGGTCGATTTTAGCAAAGTTCCTACAGAAACCTCCCCTTCCGGACTCATGGAGATGAGACGGCTTTAGAAAACCGACAGATACTCGGGACGCCGACGGGTGTAAGCTATCCAATATTCGGCCGCCGCCAACCCCATCAGCCAACTCCAGGCCACCAAAGGATAGATGTCCGAGAAGAAGTGTCCTCCTTTCTGGAAGCCATCCAGCAAGAGCCGGGAAATGACCGCACTGTAGGTCAGAGCATAGTTACGAATCATGGCTCGTCGATGGTCGACAAACCGCCGCTGATACGCCAAGCGCCAAGCCCACAAAATGGTGCCCAACCAAGCCAGCGCCAGAACGAGAAAGCCGAGCCGAGCAACTGTCCCCCCTTCGGCCATGGCCGACATGGGTAGGGCCGTGACTCCCGCCAGCAACACAGAAACCCCGTACATCTTCCCCAATCCCCTGTGGAACGTGCCTCCGAAGAGCTTTCTGGTGGCGGGATGGAAAGCGGGTAGCCCCAACAGCAAAGCAGCCACGGCACTGACCGCGTGGACCCGGATCAACCAAAGATGGGCTACATATTTGTCACGAAAAAGGGCATCGAAATAGCGGGGGTCTCCCAAGATGTAGGTCAGACCTTCAATACTTGCTTCCAGGGCAAAAAAGGCTAAGGTGCACCAGATGACTGCTAAAGCCGTTCCCCTGCGAATGTTCTCCGAGAGTTTCATTCAGGGCGCTCTCTCATACAAACCCCGTAATCCGTCGTAGGCCGGATAATCGCCGGGACCTCGGGTCGCCCGATGGTTCTCACCCTGGCAAGCTATGCGATAGAAGTCTAGGTATCTCTCATCATTTCCGGGCGCCTCCGGTCCCGTTTGATAGCTCGCGCTGTAGGTGTCTCGGTCTGCTGCCGGACAGGTCGGTAGGGTTTTCAGATAGTTGGGAGTTAGAGCCTGAATGCGCTCCGGATACCTTCCATCGTTATCAGTAGAGTACATCTCTAGAGCGATCCCGATGTTCTTGAGATTCGAGGGACATCCGCTCATGCGGCCTTGGGCGCGAGCTCTCACGAAATTAGGGCTTATAGCAACAATCAAAAGGGTCAGCAATCCTAAAATAATGAAGACATTGAAGAAAAAATCGCTGAGAAGTAGGCGCTTGAGACCCCACCTGAGCTTGTGGAGGAAACTCAGCCAAGGATGCTCTGACAGATCCAATTCATTTCTCCTCCCGCAGATCTCAGGCGTCGTGAGTCCTACCTAGAGTCCTCAGAGCCGACCTATACCCATCTCATAGTAGCACAGACTCCTATCTAGGTGAACAGAGCTTGCCTGGAGGGGAACCCATACCTAAACAGGGACGAAGCCAATCCTGCATAAGCTCAAGAACAACGAACCTCAGCCAAGGAGTCCCTCGAATGAGCACCATCAATCCCCGTGCCGACCGCCTCAATAGTTTTTTGGAACCCCTGGTGGGACTTGCCGTGGTGGCCACCATACCACTGGTCTTCCTCGAGGCCCAGCTCGGAGAAGCTGCGGCCCAGATGGCCAACAGCGTAGTCTGGGCAGTTTTCACCTTGCGGTTCCTGCTGGTGCTTTTTGTTTGTGAGAGCCGCGAGCAACGCAAAATATGGCTTCGCCGATGTCGACTGGATATCGTCATTATCGTTGTCACCTTTCCCATGCTGCCGAACTCTCTGGCCTCGCTTCGCCTGCTGGGTTTCGGCAACGTAGTTACGTTGCTTCGTTTTTTGCAGATGGGAAGACTGCTCATCCTGGGTTGGTTCTATCAGTGGCTGAAGGCCCAATTTCACCACAATCCTCTGCTCTTCACCGGTACCGTTTCCACCGTGTCCATTCTCATCGGAGCGAATCTCCTTCATCTGGTGGAGCCCGACACCTTGCCAACTTTGGGCTCAGCCCTCTGGTTCACCTTCACCACCTGCTCCACCGTGGGCTACGGAGATATCGTACCCGTGAGCCAGGCTGGACAAGTCCTGGGTGTTGGACTGATGATCGTAGGCGTGGCCACCATGGCGGCCTTCTCGGGGGCTCTAGCTTCATATTTGACGTCCGGCCGGGACCACAAGCTTCATCGCGAACTCGAGGAAGTTCTTGCCGAACTCAAGTCCTTGCGCCTACAGCTGAAGGATCTAGAATCCCAACGAGCTGACCTTAAGGGCTTGTCGGAGTAGACGGCGTCACCCTTTCGGCTTGTGGACCGAGCAAGGCGATTTGAGACTACTCGACACGCTCATAGGGAGCAATGAAACACGGACATGGAAAGGACCTGGCCTGTCGATGGCGCAGGAACGCTGCAAACGTCAGAACTCAGGAGAGCCAGTATGAATCGACCCACCCCCCTACGCGCCCCATTCCAACACCTGCGCTACGGCGCTGCCGCCTTGGTCTTTTTGGCCTTGACCTCGACCGCACCCGCCGATTCGTTCCCTGCCAAGGCTCCTGTGGCCCGCAGCGAGATCGCCGTCGAGGCCTTGAGTTCCGGCATCGACAGCAGCGCCATCGACAGATCCGTACGACCCCAAGACGACTTTTTCCACCACGTGAATGGCGCCTGGATCAAAGCAAACGAGATTCCCTCTGACAAATCTCGCTACGGTATGTTCAACAAACTCGAAGACGAGACTCAAGAGCATTTGAAGACCATCATTCTGGATGCCGCCGAGGCCCAAGCCGAGAAAGGCAGCAATCAGCAGAAGTTGGGCGACATGTACGCGAGCTTCATGGACGAAGAGCGTTTTGAGGCCCTGGGGACAAAGCCGATCCGTGAAGAACTCAAGAGCCTTAGTGCTCTCGCGAGTCACGCTGAGGTGGCCGAGGCTTTCGGACGCTTGATGCGCCAAGGAGTGAAGGCTCCCATTGGCTTTTACGTTTTCCCCGACGCCGGTCAGCCAGACCGCTACGGCTTTTGGACCTATCAGAGCGGTCTATCCATGCCTGACCGGGACTATTATCTCAAAGACGACGAGAAGTTTGAAAGCTCCCGCCAAGCCTTCAAAGTCTATGCCAAAAATCTCCTGAGCGAAGTCGGACACCCAGACCCGGCCGCCGCCGCCGAGCGCATCCTGCTCTTGGAAACGGCCATCGCCGAGCGGCACCAAACCCGAGTGGAAAGCCGGGATGCCGAAAAGAATTACAATAAACGAACGTTGGCCGAAGTTCAGGAGATGCTCGAAGCCTTCGATTGGACAGCGTTCGCTCAGGGAGTGGGAGCAGAAAGGGTGTCGGAAATCATCGTCCGCAACCTTCCCTATCACGAATCATTCGGTGAACTTTTTGCCGAGACTCCTTTAGAAACCTGGAAGGACTATCTGGCCTTCCGACTGGCCGACCGCTGGGCCCCGAGATTGAACCAGAAACTCATCGACCTGCACTTTGGATTTTATGGAACAACCCTGAATGGAATACCCGAGAACGAACCCCGATGGAAGAGAGCGGTGAACGTCACCAGTGGGGCCTTAGGAGAACTGCTAGGTCAAGAATATGTGGCTCGCCACTTCAGTCCCGAGGCCAAGGCTCGTATGGAAGGCCTGGTAAAAAACCTCATCGAAACCTACGCCGAAAGCATCGCCGACCTGGACTGGATGTCTGACGAGACCAAAAAGAAAGCCCTCATCAAATTAGCAAAGTTCACCCCCAAGATCGGCTACCCCGACCGCTGGCGGGACTATTCGAAACTTGAGATCACACCCATCGACTATCACGCCAACGCCATCCGCTCCAATGAGTTCGAGATGGACTATCAGTTGAGCCGAGCGGGGCAAGCCGTGGACCCCAACGATTGGAGCATGACTCCCCAAACGGTGAACGCCTATTACAGCCCCACTCGCAACGAGATCGTTTTCCCGGCTGCCATCCTCCAACCCCCGTTCTTCAATTTGAAGGCCGACGACGCGGTCAACTACGGGGGCATCGGAGGGGTGATCGGGCACGAGATCGGACACGGTTTCGACGACCAGGGCTCCAAGTACGACGGGGACGGGAACTTGAGAAATTGGTGGACCGAAGAGGATCGTCAGGCCTTCGACGCCCTGGGTGATCGATTGGCGGCCCAGTATGACGTGTTTTCCCCCATTGAGGGGATTACGGTGATCGGTCGCTTGACCTTGGGCGAGAAC
>JBJHCR010000156.1:0-14698 GCA_050486105.1 Vulcanimicrobiota bacterium | reverse complement strand
ACGCTTAATACCAGGCGTATTTGAGTGAGCTTCGACGCTGCGAGAGAGGATGCATGGCCGCCAGGGCTAGGGACGAATTTTGCGGACGTTGTACTAGGCTCGTTATCTGGTGACAAACTCCAAGGCACTCGTTTACCATGGTGAGCTGGATCGGCGGGGGCGAGTTCAGGTTGACCTTTGTCATAGGTTGATACCACATATCAAAACTGTGCGTACTGATGTAGCGGGAGATTTTGATATAGGCTAAGGGAGATTCAGAATTTGGAGAAAGATTTTCGACAGAGCCCGCAATATCGAGGACGATGACTTCTTCGGGTGTGGCCCTTCTGCCAGCCTCCTTCAGATTTCGTAGTCGCAGGGTTTAACGAGGTACGGAGGTGCAGAATTCCTGACAGATATGCACAGATTGAAACAGTCATGGGAAAGGGGAACATCATCGTGAAACCTACCGAGAAACGGGCTGCTCCTTCATTTCTATGACGATAGAGCGTCGTCTCTTGCCCGAGGCAAGGTAAGATGATATCTTACGAGAGTGAAGACTAGAGTTTCCAGCAAAGGCCAGATCGTTTTGCCTTCGGAACTGCGAGACCTGGACAAGATTGAACCGGGGCAGCAGTTTACAGTCGAGCGGCTGAGCGAAGGTGAGTATGTCCTGCGACGCATCATCGCGCCGGGAGAGAATCTCCTTAGTTGGCTATCGAGCTGCCCGGCCCATGACTGGTTTGAGCCAGTGCCTTCGGAGTCTACAGAAGAGCTGTGAAATTTCTGGTCGACGCCAATGTTCTGAGTGAACCCACGAAATCTCAACCTGAGGCTAAAGTCGTGAAATGGCTCTACGAGCATGAATCGGAGATTTGCGTAAACCCAATCATCGTGGGCGAGATGAAATACGGCATCCTCAAGCTCCCGAATGGGAAGAAACGCCGGGAACTGTTAGACTGGTTTCAAAGCGGAATCGAAGGGCTCCCGATTCTAAAGATGGACCTTGAAACGTCGAATTGCTGGGCAAGTTTGCTGGCCGACTTGCGAAGTGAAGGCCAATCCATGCCGGTGAAGGACAGCCTTACTGCGGCATCCGCCCTTCAGTACGGACTGACCATCGTTACAAGAAATGTCAAGGACTTCGGACCTAGCGGAGTTCCGCTTTTCAACCCATTCTGAAGATGCTCTGGAACTCTACCGAGAAACGGGCTGCTCCTTCATTCCCATAACGATAGACATGGGACGCTCGTCGCCGCGCATACTCCTAGCTCGATCTGCGAACTCGTGATTGTCTCTCATCGTTTTTGAAAGCGTGAAAGCCGAGCCCGTCAAGAACAGGGAGCCCATGGCAAGGTAGCCTTTGATCCAGAGATCGTTGGGCAAGTGCCAAAGGCCCAGCCAGACCATAATAACAGCGGCCACAAAAGAGGCCCAAGCGAAGAAAGTCCATTGAGGGGTGTTGGGGTTGTACATTTTTTCCATAATTCTATCCTCCGTAGGCTCATTGTAGAACAAAGCCCTGAGCCGGAAGAGGGTCAATTGACCCTCATTTCCAGGCCGCATTGGACTTATGATAAGCGAGTGAGTTCTCCGCCCACTTCGATATCCCAATGGTTGGAAGATCAGAGAAAAGGACTCTCCTCCTCAGAGGGCACCTTTTCGGTCCATCTCCCCAAGGCCGAGCGATTGGGCGGCTATCCAAGGCTGGGCTTGTCCGACGTACCCCTTCTCCTCATGGCCGCAGCGGTGGAAGGAGGAGCCGGCTATTTTCGTCTCCACGGAACGAGAAACTGTAGGTTCAGTTGGGATGGGCAGGCGGGCCCGACGCTCGACCTAGCCCTGTCGGTTTTACGACACCAGCGGATCGATCACGAAGTCGTGCAGCGACAGGGCTTGGAATTGCCCGAGGCGTTCCGAGATTTTCTTGATCCCCTGTTTCGTCGTTGTCGCCATGCCCCTCTGAGCATGATCGTCGGAAACCGTGTGATGTGGAGCAACGCTCCCGGCCAAGGTGTCTGGGTCGCGAGCAGCACGCTCCCTCGCCTGAGCCTAGTGGACCGAGGAGTTGATTTTGAGCTCCCCTTTGCCTTCCCCAACCTTCGTGTGGTGGCCCGAGTAGGCTCGCCGCTCTTGGGCCGACCCTGGCCGCTGAGTTTGGTCTGGAACGAAGAGCTGAGGTCCTTGGTCGAGGACTTGGGTGAAAGCTTGAATCAAGGCGGGCTAGCTCAAGCAGCAGAGCTAGCAATCTAGAAAAGGCAGGCGAGCGGATCGCGCCTGCTCTGCTGATCGGCCACCGCCTTGGTGGGGCCGCGGTGTTAGCTGCTTGCCATCGGGTTGTTTGGCGAAGCAATTCCACCACCTCAACATGCCTCTTTTCCGTGTCCTGGTCGTGTTTTGAACCATGGGCCATGCTTCAAGATTGGAACTCAAGCCCCTTGACCGTAAGCGCTGAAGTCGACCAAAGTTAAGAAGAACAGCTGTACTGGGATATACCGCCAGCGTTGAAGTACTCTTGCGGTTTAAGCCGATAGTACTTCGCCTCGACTTCTCCAGACTGCTCGTCATAGGGATGCATAAGCACCTCTTGGTATTCTCTCACCAAAGTGTAATCCCCATTCTCGGCTTGGCGATAGACCGGGACTACGAGCCACTCTCGCCAAGTGTATTTTGGGTTGACCCGTTTCATCTTGGCTGAAGCCGCTTCCCAGTCAGACTTATTCGCTGCCAAAACCTGCTCTTGCCACCGGTTGAGCCAGGACTGCCACTCGGATTCGAGCTCTGGAGTAAGTTTCTGATAGAAGCTGCCTTGAAGCTCGGTCAGGCTTTTGGGAACTTTGGAGAGTTCTCGAAAGAAGATGGTGAAATCCACCTTTGTTGACATCATCAACTGCATCAAGGTATTGAACGTTTCGGGGATGAGAACGTCTAAGCCAAGCTTTGAGGCCCAAACATCTTGCAGCTCTCGTTGCATGACATCAGAGAAGCCTTGGCGAATTTTTTCGAACTCCTCAATCTCTTTAGAATCTTTCAGAAGGAGATGCAGAGCGCTGCAAAACATCTCAAAGTTTATCAGGGCCGCGGTGGGTTGGTTGAAGAAGGCAAAATGCCTCCCGCCGCCTGTCCAAGGTTGAAACTCAGGGTCAAAGACTTCACAAAAGCCGAAGGGACCGTAATCTAGAGTGAAGCCTCCGGCGGCGCAGTTGTCGCTGTTGAAGTTGCCCTGGCAGTAGCCCACTCGAATCCAGTTCGCAACTAAGCGAGTCAGGCGGCCCCGAAAAAGCTTGGTCAGGTCAAGGACTTGCTTCTCTAGGCTCTGGCCTTGATCGATCTCTTCTTTGTACTCCCGCTCTATTAGGTGTTTCACGATCATCTGCAGTTCCTCAAGTGCTCCGGCGTGGGCTTTGTTGCGGACACGTCGCGAGAAGAGCTCCAGTTGGCCGACTCTGAGAAACGAAGGTGCCACTCGAGTGGAAATCGCTACGGGATTGGTGGTCACGATGTCGGGGTTGAACGATCTTGACCCCTCCGAGTACCAAGGTCTTTGTACCGTTTCCGATTTGGAAACGTACAAGGTCAGTGAGCGCGAGGTGGGGATGCCTAGGGCGTGCATAAACTCTTGGGCCAGGAACTCGCGGACACTGGATCTCAGCACCGCCCGGCCATCTGCACCCCGGCAGTAGGGGGTACGTCCGCCCCCCTTCAACTGCATTTCCCAACGCTTGCCTCTAAACTCTCCTTCAAAAACCGAAATAGCCCGACCATCGCCGTATCCATTTCCGGTTTGAAAAGGGCATTGGGCAGTGTACTCTGTGCCATAGATGGACAGAGCATAACCTGTGGCCCAGCCAAGCCCTCGCATGGGCGAAAGGGCGGCCGAAAGGTCACCCGAAAACACCTTTTGGAAAGAGTCCTGGTGAACCAATTCCTCGCCCAAACCTAACTCCTCAAAAAACGACCTGCTGTGACTCACATACTCAGGATCGGGAATCGGGGTTGGCTTTACGGGAACAAAATGACCAGAGAACACCTGGCGAGGGGAGTGGTCAACGCCGTCTTCCGTGGCCTCTGGATCTTCTGTTAGGTTGTTCACTAAAGAGTAATCAGCTCGTTGGGCAAAGGATTCAAAATCAGTCAAGAGTCGCGCATCACTCGGGTTTTCTAAAGATTTAGGGGGATTTGTCATGGGCTACAACCTTCTCCAATGGGCCGGTATTTTAGACTGACCTTCGTCAGTGTGGAGTGGGAATAAGTTTGTGTCGTCCTTTCGAATTCGAGCATTTGCTCCTCCTGTTGGCCTGGTAGTTCACATTGTACCAGTTGTTGGCTTGCCTCAGCCAACAGCTTTCCGTCAATCCAGGATTTCTGACCCCTGTCCCTTGAGCTTATAGCTTCCCCGCACCACCCCTCGAACTCTGAGGTTAAGATTTTGAAAGGTCATGATTTTTTTGAGCATGAGAAAGAAACTCGCCGTGTTACGAATTTTCAGAATTCTCTTGATTCTTGCCCTCCTTGCTCTTCCTGCTCAAGCCCAGACCTGTGTCCAGTACGGCCAACTGGAAACCCCCTTGACAACGAAATAGATCCTACTTGCAGCGTTCGTAACGCTTCGCTTTAAGGTGTAGTGCTCTGAAGCCAGGTAGCCATTTGTGGGACTTACCTAGGAGTGCGCTTCGGGGTAGCCATAGGCTCAAGGTCAGACGCTTGGCTCGCAGCCGCGGACGGGAAGCCTTTCACTTTTGGAGCCGCTGGGGCGAGTTGCCGGCCGGAGAGCAGGAATGGTTGATGGCACTCACTGCGGAGCTCGACGAGCAGTTTCTGGTTCGCCAGATTCGTGATCGCCTCGACCAGGGGCAGGTCACCTCGCATCTGGTCCGGCAAGCGGTTGAGTGCCAGGTTGAGTTGCCGGCATCTTTGCTGACCCACCGGGACCCGTCCCTTCGAGCCACCGCCATCTCAAGCGGGCACGCCGACCACGACCTAGAAAAGTATCTTCTCCCAAACGCGACGGTCCAGGAGGCCTTGGCCGCCGTGGCTCGTTGCGAGGGCCCGCGACTCCTGGAGTTGCTCTTTGATGATCGATGGCAGGTCAGAGCATGGGCTACCGATCTTCTGGTGAGGAAAGGTGAATCTTCCATTCCGCCTCTCCGAGAACTCGCTTCCTGTAGGGAGTCGGTCACCGGGGTTGCTGCAGTGGCGGCTCTAGAGAGGCTCGGGGATGAGGATTGGTTGCGAAGCAGGCTCTCTGAGTGGGAGCATGCAGAGAGACTCTAGAGGGCCGAACCTTTGCTGAGGGAAGCATCGCTTTAAGCCACTTGATGCGTGGGGGGCCGAAGTATCGTGTTCTCAGGGGGTCGATGAGCTTGAACAGCAATCTCAGATTTCTTGCCGGGAGCTTTCGAGGCTTGCTGGGCTCTAGGGAACTCGATAGCTTCAGAAGTTTTTAGGTTCAAGTCCTGCCTCCGAATTGTATCCAGGCAAGTTGACATCCAATCGGACATCGGCGTGGAACTATCCCTCACAGTGAAAGCGGTAGCCTTCAGCGTCTGCCGACATTTGATAACTCCCTGAATAGGTGTCCCTTCCCGCCGCCGGGCAGGTCGGGGTGACCCTCAAGAAGATGGGAGTTAGCACCGACTTGTCGGGGGAGATAACGTCCCTGATGATCGGCGGACTACATGAAAAGAGCGGTCCTGCGTATTCCAGCCGATTCCAATCAAGGTCTCCCGACCAGTCCCCCCGACTGTTCCTAACTTGGAGTGCGACCAGGATAGGCTGGAAGGGCTAGGAATGGCAGAGCTACACTAGCAAGGTAACTTGGGGGAGTTTGGCGATCCGTCTCCCGGTGGTTCTTGAATGCGCCGCGAGCTTTACTTCGGGGCCGTCTCTAAAGACCGCTGCTGCAGGAGTTCAGGGTACTGCTGGAAGAGAGTTTGGCTCTCGTTGGTAAGCCAATGGGTTCCAGGTCTCTGGAGGGGAGTGTCTGGTTGCTCTCCGGCTTCGTAACGCTCTCTTAAGGACGTCCAAGCATCACCGAAAACGTCCGAATTTACGAGAGAGGTGAACCGGTACTCTGGAGTCTCCGGCTCCTCATAATGTTCCTGGAAGCTGGCGACCTTGTTTTCCTGGCCACCTAGGTTTAAGTAGAGCGAAAAGTTCGGGCCGGTGTGAAAATCGGTGTTTCTGACCTCGAGTGGGTCAGTAGCCATAAGTCGATCAAGCAGTTGTTTGGTTTGCTCTTCGCTCATTCTTCCGCTGCCTAAGTAATTGCCCGAAATGAGCTTGTTTCCAGTCAGGTGCTCGATGTGGAAGCTGTTCCAACCCCCCGTAGCGTAGAGCAAGGCCACCCAGGTTGCGCCGGTGTCGTCGGTGCGCAATTCGAAGTAGAACTCGCTGTGTTCATAGCACCCACCCTGGATGGACCATCTCAAGACCGTTGGAGGAAAATCGGCGGCAAGTTGAGTTTGTTCCGCTAGCGACTTTGACTGGGTCCACTCAAGGCAAGCGCAAAAAACCGCCACGCAGGCAAGAATAAAAAGTAGCTCGACGTTTCTACGGGTCCTCATCCTACCTATAAGGTTTCCTTTTCCAAGTGAATTCTCATTCTCCACCGGAGCGTGCCTGCCGACAGCGAGCAAAACCTCTAGCGCGAGGCGTGACGGGACTCTACTGGGCGGGGGAGAGTTTGGTGTGCTTTGACCAGAATTCAATGGCGTCGAGCAGTTGGTCGGCCGTGTAGTCTACCTGGGTTCCGCCGGGCTTTCCGCGCATATTGCGCATCATCGTCACAGGATCCATAGGCTCGTTTTCGACCGGGCTTGCGATCAGCGAGACGATCTCCCAGTCCGTCTCGATGGAACGCTCGTTGTTCTTGGCCAGAGTGTCCGCCGAGTACAGAACCACCTTGGCGAATTTGGCCGGCTGAGCCTCTCCCATCGCGCTGACCCGAATGTAAGGCTCCTCGTGGGAGCGACGGCGGGTCACACCTGCAAGCAACTCCGTGCTCGGGTCCACTTCAACGACAGTGGTCATAAACTTGTCGGCGGGGACCGGGACCACGACGACCTCGTCGAGGTTCGTGCGGCCGGTGCCGGGCTGGCGGTCCTGCCAGCCTTGGGCGACCAGGTTCATGAGCTCTTCCGTTGTTCCCGTGAAGTAGGCGCATCCCGTCTCCGGGCGGTGGCGCTTCATGGCGAACTCCGACATGGCCATCGTTTGCCCGTCCGGCGTGCGCGGTTCCGGAGCTTTGGAGGGAGCAGAGCCCTCGAAAACGGGACGTTTAATGGGGGTCCACTCCGACTGGAGGGAGGGCGTGAACACGTCCTGCGGTTGCTCGAGCGCCGAACCGTTATGAGGCCTCCAGGGGGAGGCAGCGAGGCCGCTCGAGCTTGTGGCTACAATGTTCACGTTCACAGGGTACCCCACTCAGCTCAAAAAGCTCTGAAAGGGGTTGAGACCTGCTCTGGAAGCCGGCTACTTCGGGACGGTTCGGGCAAGCTGATCCTGCCGCGTCCGGACCAGAGCCCCCGCGACCACGCTGAGACGGAAGGCTACGCCTCAACCAAAGAGCCCATCTGTCTGACGTCACAGTCTCGTTCGCAGTGTCTAAGTTCAGTACCGCCCAAGTAGCGGCGAGACAGACTCGACAATTTGACTGCGGCTTTCAAAACATCTGTTGAAATATGGGCGCCACGGTAGGACGATGCTTTTATCGTGTAAGGCCGGTTCGAGATTCTCAATGAACAAAGACCACATAGCCGCTTTGTCGAAAAGCATTCCCGAATCAAGAGTCTCCTCCGTGGGCCAGGTGTCCGCATGCTCGCCCCAAGCGAACAGTCTGGCGTTTAGGGATATTGCTAGAGTACAGATCAATCTGCGATAGGCCAGGAAGTTCTGAATGTCCACCTCAATGTCTCCAGACCAAGCGCAGTGTTGAGATAGAAGAACTTCACTCGACTCTTCGTACAGCCAGAGCTTTGCTCCGGTGTACGGGCTCCCGTATTCTATGGTCAGGGGATGTTCGAATTCCAATCGTATCTCGAAAACATCGTCATCAGGGTCCAGCAGTCGCTTGTGCGCCTCGGATAGTTCCGAAGCGATTATGCCGCTTCCGATTTGAACGTAAACTCCAGACTCATACTTGTCACTCGTGGGAATAGCCCAATTCAGCACGAGCTGGCGTACGACGATGAGTTGCTCGAGAGCCGGCGGGGTGTGGTACAGGACACCTTCCCAGGTTCCACCCCCCAGGTCCAGGCGGTGGTAGTCCGTTTTCAGTTCGGCGACCTTGTCTAGTTTATAAAAGACGAGGTCTAAGTCTCTCAGGGGATCATCACGATTCAGCAGGCAAAGACCGCAGAGCGACACCTCATTTCTGTCCGCCTCACAAGCAAGTTTCCGCAACGCTTTGCAAAGGATTGGACAGTCGGCGAGCGCCAATGAGATTGCCTCAGGGCTCTCGACACGTGTGGTACCGGCGACTCTCGCCTGAAGGCTGACGCCGTGAGCCTCGAATTCGGCCTCAAAGGCTGAGGGGCCACCGCGCTCAAGGGCGCTTGCAAGGGCTGCTAGACTGGCGGAGGTCGCGGTGCAACGAACAATCCCCGCTAGAGCAAGAGTTCCGATCCCAATACGCTTCAATAGCTTCCCGTCCGTTCAAAACTCCAACCGTCTGAAATTTGGTCGTGCTGACTAAAGAGTTCGTTTCGGATCCTTCACGCCCTTGGTCCTCAGATTTGTAAGCGCTGGCAACTCGATTTTGTTCCCCTAGGTGGGAAAACAAAGGGGCTGGATGGAGAGGTCTCGGGAAGTCGAGCACTCGTTACGAACGAGGACGATCAGAAAACGATCAATCAAGTCGAACCGCGACATGCGCCGTGTCTGCCAAGCTTCGGTCAAGGAGGCAGCGCGGGCGGCCAAAGAAAGGCCTCAAGCCCCTGGGGAGCATTAGGTAGACCCCGCCGAAGAGGGCGGTCTCGCTTGTAGATAGCGAGGGCTTAAACAAGATGGGCACGAGGCAGCTTTGGGCGAGTGACCGCTGTTCCTATCGCGACATGAGGTGCTGGAACAGGTAGAGCACTCTCAGGTGAAGAGGTTCTTCGAATCTCTATAGGCACTCACGATTCGTAGGATTTTCAAGAGTACGCTTTCTGGCTCATAGACGACAAGCCAGGAGTAGAATGGGAAGAAGTAGACGGGCTGATCGGTCAAGTCCGGGCGTGCCCGACCTATGCGAGGAAAAGCCGAAAGGTTGGTGAGTGATTCATCGAGTTCTCCGTCGAGCACCCCAAAATGTGAATATTGCAACCAGAAGCAAGGTCGGTAGCCAAATCCCAAATGTATCGTTCCAGAGTTCTTGATTGTTTCTGGTTACTGGCTGGTCGGGAAGTCGATCACATTCTCGAAGTTGCTCCTCTGCCCAGGTCTTTATATCCGGGTCGATGGAGGGGTGAGCTGAGGCCTTTCTCAGCCACTCTTGCGCCTCTGCCTTGTTACCCAATCGACGGTTTAGCTCACCGACCAAGTAGGTGAGGTTGGCCGCCTCTGCGTCCTCGGCGCTTTTAAGAGCTTTCCGCATCTCAATCACCGTTTGTCGCTGAAACCCTCGCTCTTCTTCTTGGACCGCCGCCACACCATGGTGGGGGAGTTCACTCTGGCCCAGAAGTTCGTCGAATTCTCCGGCATCGCAATAGAGATACGCTATGATCGTCAGAATCTCAGCTCGTTCTTCACCGGTCCGTTGAGGCAAGCTCTTGACGAGGTCTCGAGCGCAGGACAGACTCTCCATGGGCTTTGAAGGCAATCCCTCAAGATACGAATGGACCTTTTCAGGTCCGATGTCCTGGACTCTTTCTGCGAAGGGGTTGTGTGTTAGTCGCACAACCCAAGCTGCTTGAAGATTGATGTAGGCTCTCGTGAGGTCAGGGCTTCCAAGCAGTTCTTCGAACTCGATAAGCAGCCTCATCTTTTCAACATCGTCCGGCTCCACAGTGCCACCGACTGGATGCCTTTTTCTCCATTCATCCTTCGTATCTTGGTCCAGGGAGGAGGCCATTTTTTCCAGATGACCGGTGAAGTGCGAAAGCGAGCATTCTGGGCAGGTGACAAGAGTTCGGTAGAACGGAGAGGAGCTTCGGGGTAGAAAATCCCGGTCAGCTCCAAAACTGGTCGAACTCATATAGACATAGCCTACAAACTCCGTTGCGCACACCGGACATTTCACATCGATGGAAGAGAGGTGCCCGGCTTGGGAAAGCTGAGTTAGGAGCAGGACTAGGAAAACGATTCGATGCACGTATAACCTTATACCCAGCCGCCGTCGCCGCGGACAACGGTTTGTGTTTACTTGGTGAAGTGGAGGGCCTTCGTCGCGCCTAACGATGGGCTCTTTGCTCAAGGCATACCACACGGTACCGATTTCCCCTACAGCTACTCAGCAACGAAGATCGGTGGCCACGGACGCCTTGGTTACGCCCCCTAATCAGAAGCTCACTGAGTTCGCTCTGCAGCGGGCCCGGGCGTCTCTGGCCGGCTTGCTTAACACCTCTCGAGTGGTGATTGCCGCTGGAAGATTCAAGGTCAAACATGGTCTGCTCCCGTGGCCCGGAAGGAGGGGTTGGACGATGGATCACGATGTATAGCCTACGACATTCCGCCGCTTCGGCTTTGGTCAAGGACCGTAAATCTTTGAAGATGATCAGCTTGATGCTAGGCCATTATGTTGCGAGTCCTTTCAACCCGGTCTACCGCGATACCCAGCGAACGTCGTTACTCAGGCTTTCGTTGCCCGTTCGCGCTTAAAGTAGGTGCAGGAGGCTCAATGGGTTGGTAGCTCTGGCCCTGGGAGAACTCGCAAGGTAATGGGCTTGCCAAGGCAGATTGGCCTAGAACTGGACGTGACCTGAGGAACTCGGCTCTTGCACCTGGTCAGGAAAATCTGCCTGCAATTGTACGGACAGTGTCCGCACAATTTGGGGGTAGGCTCTGTAGAAGGCAGGGTAGCCGTAGAGTTGACGCTTTCCGGAGCTACTGACATCAAGCGGCTCGAGTGCGTCTGCCAGGGCGTCAAAGTGGTTGTCACCATAGTTCACCCGGTCTGCTCCTTGAAGTTCATATTCGTCGAAGTAAAAACCGATCAGCCAGTTCCGGAAAGTCAGGCTGATGTTCACCGCCTGCTTAGCGCGAGTCGTCATCTGCCTCCAAACTCCCCACCTACCAAGCACTCACCAACACTTGAACCCCACCATCACAGGCTTCGAACATCTCCCGGTTCCAACCATAACCTCCCGGACCCGAACCTGGTGAATGACGGGGTCAAGAGTAAGCAGGCCCCGTCATTACTGGGTTCCCGGCCCGGAAAATCGGCCTGTGTGGGTCAGGACTGTGTCAACTTTTTTTGTGACTGCACTGCGGACACAATTCATCTGGAACCAACACAAGAGAGAACTCTCTTTAGGATGACGAAGTTTGCGGAAATTTCCAAGCAGCAAATCGTTGCCGCAGTGCGGCAACGATTTAGCTGGAGCCGCCAGCATAAGAGAAAACCCACTACCGTATTGAGCCTAGAAGAGGCCGAGTGGGTGTTAACGGTTCCATAGTATCGTATTGCCGCCTGATGATCCACGGGTTCGGCATTTCGAATTTTGCACACACTGTGTGCAAAATTGACGACGCGAAGAATCGTGGAGAACAGGGAAAAGCCTTCGGCTCTTCCTCGTTCACCACAACTGATCGGCTCCTCAGGACGTTCTGCGGGTTTCGAATTGAAGATTGGCAAGGCATGCACAGATGATTTTGAAACTCGGAAATGGTCGAAGGCCAGTAGTGACCTTGCCACGAACACCCCCTCGAACCCGAAGCCCTAAAGCATAACTCAAGATAAGAGCGACCGCTCAGAGGAAACGATGATGAGCCAAAAACGGCTGCTGGCTACCATGACCAAAGAGCCTTTCCAACCGGTCAGGCTATACTATGCGATCCCGAAAATTTCATTCGTCACCACGAAATTTCGAAGCCTGAGATGTATGGCCGAGGTTTCTAAAGAGAAGGGTTGGGAGTGGACATTCGAAGCAGAGGCTGCGTCGCTGAAGTTTATCGCGGGGGGCTATAGCGATGTGCCGGTCGATCGGCGTCCTATTGTTCTTGGACGCATTCGTTTTCCAAACTCCCGTGAAATGACGCTGCAGACGAACTCCATAGATCGAGCGATAACAGGAGCCCGCTTCTTCGCCCCCCTCCTCGGGCCTAGGGTCGTGGCTTTACGGGGACGGGTCGTGAACCGGTTTTTCTCAGCCGATGAGGGTACACCTGAGGAGATCATGACTATGCTGGATCGAGACGTGACGGTGATCGACCCTCGCACAGTTGAAGTTAACTCGCAGAATGTCCGGTCGCCACAGGACAGGGAGCGGCTCCTTGAAGAGTTGTCCCTGCCAGAAAATGACGTTCCTATGGTGGAAGACTTTCCCTTGCACCCCGAGGAAGAGACCCCTGATTTCCAGCATCTGGCCACCACGCTCCAGTTCCGGTGCGTCCGCGCTTTCGAGCACTGGCAGGGCAACACCAACCTCACTCTGGCAGCGATTATTCGGCGCACGGTCGAGGGGCAGCTAAGCGCTCCTAAAACTCGGAAACCAAGAGCCTGACGATTCCTACGCCGACTCGCTCGATCGGTGGATTCACTTGGGCGCTCATCATAGGGGGTCTTTTGTCCATCATAGGGGGTGTCATAGGAGGTAGAGTTCCCTACTTGGGGGGTGACTTGGGGGGTAGCGAACCCCTCAAGTTCGGCAACTTGTGCGGCGTCATGTGTGGCAACTTGTGCGGTGTCATGTGCGGCAACTTGTGCGGTATCTTGTGCGGTATCTTGTGCGGTGGGCCGTTCGGAATCGCCCCCTATGAGGGTTTGAGGATACACTGAAAGACGTGTGATAAAGTCGCTGCGCTCTTCATCGGTTTCAAATTCCGGGCTGGAGAGCCGTTGGCTGCCATCACCTTGAGGATCTTGTTGATACCGGTGGATCGGCCCTCGGAGTCTTGATGTCGAGCCCTATTGGGCTAAAGTTTTCAGTTTTCGATCGATGTTTCTCTCGTACTGACTTCTGACGCATGCTCAGGTTTCTAAGGCGGTCATTGCGACACTTTTTGTCCCAAGGGGATCGCCACCTTGGAAAGAAGTTCGCGTTGAGCAGGGAGGAAGGGTAAGAAGTTCGTGGGTACCAGGGAAACGGCGAGGTCCGCGTTTGATGTCTTCAGGCTGCGTGACGACATGGTCGAGGACTACTCAAGCTACTTGAATAGCTTTTTGAACATCAAAGACCAGCGCGTCAGGGATAAGGTCGAGAGCGTTCTCAAAGAAGGTCAGTTGTGGCCGGACCCTCTGATTCAGATGAATCCCAACTTTGCTCCCGGTGAGTCCTTGGATAGCTTGGTAGACCGGAAGGTCCTTCACCTTTGGCAATTGAGGGGTGCCCAGGCCATTTCCGGACACTCCGGGACACCAGCCTACAAACCCCGACTCGCTCTTGGCGAATGTGAAGAAGTTCGTCCTTCTGGTCCCAGGGAGTGCCTTGGAGTGAGATTTTATGGGGCCTTGGTGCCAGATGGTACTGTTGAGTATCGGCATGTGGCGGCGTGTTGGTCGCCAATGGGTCGCCTAACCGAACACTAGAAGTCTCAGGTCGCAGGGCTGCTCTTGTTACTCGTCGGCCTTGCTCAGTCATTGACTTCCCCTTCTGGCAAACTAGTGCCACCACTTTCAAAAACTTCGTTAAGTTCGAACCTCTTCGAACACTTCATGCCTTCGAAGGCACGTCCCGCGATGATAACTTGGACGCCGGGATCCGACTGGCAGACCCTGAGGAATGGTTCTAAAAGAAAATTCTCTTTATCTGTAATTTCGTCCGCTTCCAGAAATGTTGGTGGAAAATCCAGCATGCAAAAACCTGGAAAGTAAATTCCGCTCTTGCCCGTGGAGAGAAGAAGCGAATGATGATAGGCTAGCAACAAAATCGCTCGAAGCGTACCACCTAGTTGCCCAGACCACTTTGCTCCTCGTATGCGGAGGGCGAGTTCCTTTGGAGAGAGGGTGACCTCCACGGGCCCTTGTGTCCAAATATCAGGCTGAATCTCGTTAATCTCGTGGAAGTAATGATTCATTCCCTGCGCGATTGCATCTTCAATAGACCCGATGTCTATCTCTGAAAGTATTTGGTCGACATTTTTTCGAGCTTTCTCAATCTCAACCTCGAGCTCGTTCTGTTCAGCTTCAATTTCCTTTTCAAGGGCGGCGGCAGTACGAAGACGCTCAAGCTGTGACAACTCTTCTTCGAGTCTTCCAATCCGCCTAGCATAGAGGGCCGCCTCCTCCTGAATTGGCCCGAAGTGTCCAGACTCAAGAGGTCGAATGTCGTTCTCTATCCTTCGAATTTGCTTAATCCTCGCGTCCTGAACGACTTCAAACTTAGCGAGGTCCTCCTCAATTGACTCCATTAACTCGACAAGCTCGCTGGACTCCGCCTCAAGTTGCTGAATTTCAAAATCGAGTCTAGAAGTTGCCCTCGCTGCATTCGTGGGCGTTCCTCCAATCTTCTGATGGCAGAGAGCGCAGCAGCGTAAGCGCTGTTTCGCTGCCTAGACCGCCCGAGATCTGATGCCTTAGCATTGTCAGATGATAAGGAGGTAGCGATGAACAGATTGGCAGTCAAAGGTGAGCCTGATT
>JBJHCR010000155.1:0-14833 GCA_050486105.1 Vulcanimicrobiota bacterium | reverse complement strand
CATCATCACCGCCCGTTTTGCCCGGGCTTTCTCCACCATGCTCGAAGCCGGGGTCCCGGCCGCTCTCAGCCTGCGATTAGCCGGGGAAGAAGTGGGCACCAGCACTTATAAGAAGGCGGGCATCGAGGCCCTCTACCGTCTTGAAAACGGCGCGACCTTCCTAAAGGCCATCAAGAAAATCCCGCATTTGAGACCGTACTTCCACGAGATGCTCATGGCAGGAGAAGAGACCGGGACCACCTCAGATCTCACGGCCAGAGCGGCAACTCTGGCAGAAGAAGAGGTGGAGCACCAACTGGAAGTTATGGGAACCCTATTGGAACCCATGGTCATCGTGTTCATCGGCACGTCGGTGGGAATCTTGGTGATCGCCTCGATGATGCCGATGCTGTCGTTGCTACAGTCTCTCTGAGGAAAGGGGGAAAACTCTATGGATGTGAACGGACAAGAGCGAAGCAGGCCTAAAGGGGCAGGCTTGCCCACGGTCATCATGATGGTGGCCTTAATGATGACCTTGGCTTTCACCGTAGTAGCCATCGCTTTCAATCACCTGAACCTCTCTTTCAAATCGGCCAATCAAGCAAAGGCCGAGCACTTGGCCGAAGCGGTTCTGGCGCTTGCTATCGAGCGCTTCGCCGGCGAGGACGGAGAGGAGTTCGGCATCGAAGGCAGCGCGGCCGACAAGACCCTCCAGGTTACCTTCCCGTCCCTTCCCGAAGGCTCCGTGGGAGTTCTCAGCTTCGACCACACCACTGCTGCGGCCCTGGGAGTTCCATATTCCACTAACAATCGCTCCGATAGTCAGGTGGAGGGCTACGCTGGACGTATGGTCCCCGGAGAGACGGTGCATCTGGTGGCCAAAGCCGAAGTCAAGGGCTCGGTTTCTCGGATGGAAGCCTTCGTGAGAGTACCTCGCTTTCCGTACTCTATCGCCTCTCAGGGGGCGATCCGTTCCACCGGAGGATTGCTGGTGGCCTCCGTAAAGCCCGGAGTGGCCTACGATTTGAATATGCCCATCAGCGAGGACGACCTAGTGCCGGCTCATATGGTCAGCAATTCTACCGAAGGAAATTCTGCAGTGGTCTTGAGTGGGACCAATAAAATATACGGAGACCTGCAATCGGCCGCTGGAGTGACTCTCAATGAAGACACCGTAGTTCTTGGTGAAACCCGCCTCAACGCTGAAAAGGTGACCTTGCCGGAACTCAACGTTTGGAGCTACGATCCCGGGGATCCCTTTCTCTACGACGGAGTTCAAGAGGTCCACAGCGGTGCGGGAACCCTAGAGGTTAAGGGGTTCAACCGCTTTGGTCCTCCTCCCCCGGCCTCAGGGGAATCACAACCGGGTACGCCCTCAAGCGGGCAAACCCTGACCGTGGACAACGGCATCAAACTCAATGGGGGGGTACTCTTTGTGGACGGGAACCTCAATGTGACCTGGGGCGGGGTGTCCGGACGAGGGGCCATCATCACCACCGGAGACCTAGTGATTCAAGGGGGTGGAGAGGCCGCTTCCGACAACCAGGCAGCCCTCATCTCCATGGGGAACATCACCCTCAAGGGGCAGTCCGCCAACAAGGCTAAATTCTCCGGTCTGGTGTACACCGAGGGTCAACTCTTGGCCGAACATCTCCGCTTGGCCGGGGTCTTCGTGGCTACGGGAGACAATAGCGATATAGAGTTCAAAGACACCGAGCTCTATCAGGTAGAGGACTACACCCGGTATGAGTTTTTCCAAGAAGAGCAGTTCCAATTGGTGGAGACTCCGCCCCCGTCGCTGGGTGTAGGGGGAGTGCCCATCCCGGCCACCTATGACTATAACGTCCTCTACGACCGCTTGGAGAACTTCAAAAACCCCAACGCTGGACCCAACGATCCTCCCTACCTCTTTAAGTCCAAGGTCAGCGAGTCCTGGTTCCCCAGCGGGTACATGACTCACGAAGTGGTCAACGGGGAGGTCACCGCGGTGGGAACCACCGGGCCGGACCCCTTCGTTCTCACGGGTGACGATTTGGGCCTGAGAATTTTCGGAGAGCGGGTCACCACCTTGGCTCAAGCGGAATCGGTCACTTTAGCAGGGCTGGAAGCGGCCTTTGCTGCCGAGGGGCGCACCATGTCCGAGCAAGATAAAACTAATGCTCGGAATTTTGCCGGAACAATCTATCACGCGAACCAGCCCGGTTACTTCAATTCCCAACACTCGGCCAACGTGGCCCTTTCTGAACCGTCCACCGGGGAACGTCCGGATATCCGCACGGGTTTTCCAAGCGAGATCTCCTTGTCTGAGTTTCTCAGCAGGTTCGAGTCTATGCGAGTGCTGTATTGGGGACGATTTCAATGAGTCGTCCAGGGGGCCAGAGTCCGTCACCCGGGCTGACCCTGGTGGAGACCATTTTCAGCACCCTATTTGTCTCCATGGCGATTCTAGCTATCGTCAATCTGTTTCCCGGAGCTTACCTGTCAATCAAAAGGAGTGAGACCCAACTGCAGGCTGATATGCTGGCTAAGTCAGTCATTGATGAGGTGAGGAACATGCGCTTCGATGCCTTAGTGCCGGGGGATTTTGCTTTGGCGGTACCTCCCTTCGAACCGCAAGTTATTGAAGGGGTTCTCTACACCCCAAAAACCACCATCTCAACGGTACCGGATACCAATCCCGCGTTCTTAAAGCATGTGCGAGTTGATGTTTCCTATCGGGTTGGCCGAAGCGCTCAAACCGTGACCCACGAAACCTACATCCACGGGGCCTTCCGCTGATGAGGCTGCACGTCAGTAAGGGCTTCACCATCATCGAGGTGCTGGTGATGTCAACCCTCTTTCTGGTCCTTCTCAGTTTTGTGGCTCAACTCTTCATCACCGCCATGCATCGCACGAACGACGGGCGGGCTCGGGTGGACCTGCAACAGAACGGCCTGTTCTTGCTCCGTCAGTGGGAACGGGATATTGAGCGCACCGCTCCGGCTGCCATGAGGGGGTATCAGGGAGAAGCCACCGTGGTCAGTTTGGCCCAAATAGGAGGCCCAGCCATCCAAGACGGTCAATCCATTCCTGGTCCAGGAGATGATGGCTATCTCCCTTGGCGAGATCAACTGGTGGCCTATGTCTATCATTCGGAGGAGCGAACCTTTCGCCGATTGGTGTTTGAGCAGTCCACCCCCCCTTTCGTTGGTCGATTTTCAAACAGTAGGCCGCTGTTGCCGACACCGGCAGAACTTGAGATCGTAGCTCAGAGTACTTTGCCTCTGGAGAGGGTGCTCTCCCGAGATGTGGAAGAGTTTCACTTGGCGGACTCCAAGGGCTCTCAAACAAGCTTCAACGAACAAACTCTCCATTTGCGAATCAAGTTAGGGAAAGATCTATCCTCAGTTTCACGCCGAGCAGAGTTCACCATCGAACGTCGGTACGCTTTGCGCAATCGCTACTGATGGTTAGGAGGGGCAAGGCTAGGGAGCGAGCTTTAGACCAGGGCGATTTTCTTATGGCATGCTTTAACCCGAGACCAGCCATGTTCGTCCTACTTTTGGTGTTGCTCCTTTCCCTGCCGACCTTCGCTGAAGAGTCCCGTGAGGTTCTTGCCGAAGCGGACCCGCCCGCCCAGGTCACCGTAGACAGCCGAACCGGAGTCCCAAGAACGGTACGCTCCGACCGGCCGTTTTTCGTGAATAAAGACGATTTTGGCGAGCAAGAGCAGCTCCGATTGATCTTTTCGGCCCCGGGTTATGCTCGGCAAGCTCGTTTTTTGCATCGCAGCATCCTCGAGCAAGCTGAGGAGATCTACCGGCTCAGCTTGACTCGATTGTATCGGGAACAGATCGTCATCACCTTTGATGCTTACCCACCGGATGCGGCTCTCTATATCCACGATATTTCGGGCCGAGGAATGCGGCCTCAGTATCACGGGCGCTATGCCCAAATCAAGGTGGCCGACCGCTACGATCTGTCCCAGGGAAAGTTTTTGAGTTTAACGCTGTCCATCGAAAGAGAAGGCTACGAGCCCTGGCGGACCGAGATTCCCATCAACAACCTAGCTAAGCCGGATGAAGAGGTGGTGGATTTGGGACAGATTCGCTTGGTTCCAGGAGAAAGCTTCCACGACCGCATCGAGCAAGTGAAGGTGCTGCACCTCTTTCGCACGCCTCTGGCCCTTTTTTATGACCTAATCATTCTAGCTTTCCTATCGTTTTTTCCGTTGTTTCTTCTTCCTCGCTACCGACGTCATCGCAAGGAGCGAGAATTGTGGGAGAAGAAGCGGGTTTTGGAGTCGGTGATCACCGACACCGACCCTCTCCTGAAGAAGACCTTCGGAATCTATTATCTGACCGCCCGCATCGGAAGAGGCGGTATGAGCAAGGTCTATCGAGGACTTCCCGAGCGCAGCCTAGAGTTGGACGAGGCGGTGGCGGTGAAAGTGATCGACGAAGACCTAGCCAAGTCCGAAGAGTTCCGGGCTCGGTTCCGCCGGGAGATCGAAGTGAGCTCCTCCTTGATTCACCCCAACATTGTCAAACTCATCGATTGGGGTGAAGCAGGGCCCCTTCTCTATATGGTTCAAGAGCTGATCGAAGGGCAGACTCTCAAAGAGACGGTGAAGGGTCCCTTGAGTCAGGCGCGATTCCTACACATATTCTTGCCCATTCTCAGAGCCTTGAAGACAGCCCACGATCGCGGTATCATCCATCGGGACCTAAAGCCTTCCAATATCATGATCACTCACACCGACGTGGTGAAGTTGATGGACTTCGGGTTAGCCAAGACCGATCGGCCCGGGCATGACTTAACCCGAACAGGTGACGCTTTCGGAACGCCCATCTACATGAGCCCGGAACAGATCAGCGGAGGCTCGCTAGACTGTCGAGCGGATATCTACGCCCTGGGCGTGATGGCCTTTGAACTGCTGGCCGGGCGGCTTCCCTTCAATGCCAACGAGGATCCTATGTCGGTCATGTTGGCCCATCTTCAAAGCGAGCCCTTCGATCTCAGAGACTATCGCGACGACCTCTCCAACGAGCTTTACGATGTGGTGGCCCGCATGCTGCGCAAGGACCCTCAAGAGCGATTTCAAGATCTTTCGGAAGTGATCGAAATTCTCGACGCTCTTCCGCGAATCTATCAGAAGATGGGTTCGAATGTGCACATCTCTGATTCCGGGCGCTGGACCATACTCGACAGTGGAAAAATAGGAGGGGTGTCCAGCAGTGGAGCGACTAGCTCTTCAGGATCTCAACCAGGCTCTGGTGCAGGTGGGTGTTGCTGACCAAGAGATCTTCATCTCCGATGTGGTACGGTCGGCCGTCCAGATCGGTGGTTGTTCCCTGGGCTTCTTCAATGAGTAGACAGCCTGCCGCTACGTCCCAGGGTTGGCAGCCGATCTCCCACATGGCGTCTATGGCTCCGGCGGCTACATAAGCCAAATCCAGAGCGAAAGCCCCGCCTCGCCTCATTCCCAAGCAACGTTGAAAGATGGCCATGCTTTCTTCTGCGGTTTTAGGACGGTGGGCGGGGATCAAGTATTTCGGATTAGTGACCACTAAGGCGTCTTCAAAGGTCTTGGTCCGGCTGACCGAGAGTCTGCGACCGTTTCGGCAAGCCCCTCCTCCCAGTGTGGCGGTGAAGAGATCGGCCCTCAGAGGGTCTAAGACCACTCCGACCAAGGGCTTTCGGTCGCGTATCAAGGCGATGGAGACGGCCACGAAAGGGTATCCGTGGATGAAGTTCTTGGTCCCATCCAGGGGATCTACCAGCCAACATAGAGAGGCTCCACGATCGTCGCGACCGCTTTCTTCCCCCCAAAAGTCAATGTCGGGATCGTTCTCGAGAAGAATCTCTCGTATGAGTTGCTCAGCCCTTCGGTCCGTTTCGGTGACCAGTTCTCCCGGTCTCTTCTCGAAGTGCTCCATAGGCTCCCCAAAGGCTTCTTGGATAACGAGGCCGGCAGCTTTGGCTGCCGATATCGCTCCGCTGAGCCAGTGGTCCAACTGTTTCTGCATGGGGGCGAACTTCGAATAAAGTTCACGGAGGCCTCTTGCTTGTGGGGACGAAGGCGCAGCCCATGAGTCCAGGTTGTGTTGTGGAGTATCTTCAAGGAAAAGAACTAGCCTTAGCCTTTTGCTTGACCAGTGAGAATAAGGGCAAGGTTCAAGTTCTTTCCACCAATGGAAAGACTGAGAGCTTGGCCAGCAAGAAGGTTTTATTTGTTCATCCGACTCGGCTGTCGGAAGCAACTCCCAGGGAAGAGGTGGTGGGCCTGCTTGCCAGCCTTCAAGAACGCAAGTCTGAGCAAGCCAAATCCATCGATCTCGAGGAGCTTTGGGAGCTTCTGTCTGAGGAGGATGACGGGGAAAAGGACTGGACTTTGGAGGAGTTGGTTGAACTGAGCTTCGATCAGCCCAACGACGAGCATAGGGCTTTGCTGTTTCGGGCTCTTATCGATGAGAAGTTGTACTTCGTTCGTCGCGCCGAGGGCTTTCGCTTGCGCAGCAAGGAGCAGATCGAAGAGTCGCTTACTCGACAGCGGGTGGAGGCTCAGCGGGAGGTGGAACGGGCTGTGGTCAAGGATTGGATGACAGAGGTCTGGCACCAGCGCAAGCCTCAAGTGTCCGATGAGCATATCGAATTGATCGCCGACTGGAAGAAAAAGATCACCGAGGTGGCGCTCTTTGGAGAAAACGCTTCTCATTTCCAGCACGTCCAACGAATGTTCAAGGATCTTGACCAGAAGACCAGAGAGCCGGCTTTTCACTTCCTTGTTCGCCTTGGAGTGTGGACTCAAGATGAGAATCTGGAACTTCTTGCCAATGAGACTCCCACGGATTTTCCCGAAAAGGTCTTGCAAGAGGCCGAGGAGGCCGCCGGCAAGTTGCCGGAGATTCTGGCCCAGTCGGATCGGGAAGACCTCACCGGCTGGAGCAGCTTTTCGGTGGATGATGCCGGAACCACGGAGATCGACGACGCCTTCGCTTTTCGCTCCACTGAGGGAGGATACGAGGTCGCCATTCACATCGCTGATGCTTCAGCCTTCATGACCCCTGATCTTGAAGCCCTCGAACGGGAAGCGCAGCTCAGGGCCACCTCCGTCTATCTCCCGGATTTCAAGGTTCGTATGGTGCCTGAGATCCTTTCGGACGGAGCCATATCTTTGCTCTGCCAACAGCCGAGAGCAGCCTTCACCTGTCGCGTCCGTCTTGATAGAGAGGGTGTCGTTCAAGATTGCAAACTTGGGCCGAGCGTCATCTCAGTGGCCGATCGTCTGGACTACGATCAGGTCGATTCCATGATCGATGTCGGGGACGAGCACTGGAAGGAGCTAGCGGAATTGGCAGCCCTGTTGAAGCAACAGAGAGAGGCTCGGGGGGCGGTCATGCTGCCCTTTGCTCGCATGGATATTCGCCTGGAAGGGTCCAAGGTGACTTTGGTTCCTGATGAACGGGACACTCCTTCACAGCTGATAGTCAGTGAAATGATGATCCTGGCCAATCAATGCATAGCCGATTACTTGACCGAGAACAAACTCCCGGCTATGTATCGGTGTCAGAAAGTGCCCGAGCCTCCCATTGAGCCCAGACCCGTTTGGCTGCTGCATCATTTGTACGAAGCTCGAAAGAGTTTTTCTCGCAGCTATCAGTCCTTGCAGCCAGAGCCCCATTCTGGCCTGGGGCTGGCACGTTACGTCCAAGCCACCTCGCCCATTCGCAGATATCGGGACCTCATGCACCAGCGTCAGGTACTGCATCATCTGCGGACAGGAGAGCCTTTTTATGACTCTGAGGCCTTAGAAGCACTCATGACCCAGACTCAGCTTCCCATCAGCCAAGCAGAGAAGATGGAAAGAAACCGGAAGCGCTACTTTTTGCATAAGTATCTCAAGGCTCGCTTGGGTCAGGTGGTGGAAGCGGTGGTTTTGCACACTGGGCCGGACAAGTACGTGCTGGCTCTCAAGGATAGCCTTCGAGAGGTGGATGTTCCCCACGGAAGCGGACCGCTTCGATCACCAGGTGAAGAGGTCAAGGTCAAGCTGATTTCCGTCTACCCCAGAGACGGGGTGGTTAAGGTGAGTTCCCCGCTCTGACCCAGAGTGTCTAAAGTATTCGCTCGGGTGTAGTTCCTAGGCTTCGGTTGTCCACCACGCTGGCCAAGACATCTGCAAAGCTATCCCCCGCATGCATGTCTGCTCGATGTTCACTTGCAGGCTTCTTTCGAAAGAGCCCGGGGCGTCCATGGACCACCTTGAACTGAAGTGGCTTAAGGCCGCGCATAACCGGATAGGCCAAGCCGGGAATGCCGCAAAAGAGCACGATGGCCCAGAACATGGTGAGCAATCCCCAACCCCCACCCAGCCAAGAGTGAAAGCTGCTCGATGGCCGAGTTGCTTGGTAGCAGAACACGGTGAGCAGGCCTGGGACAAGTAGTACCAGAAGGCTGTAATAAACCACGATTTTTAAAGCTTCTTTTCCGCAGAGGCGAGCGTAAGCAAAACCCAGCCCTCCTAACATCCAGGCTCCCAGAAGGCAGCTGAGAGGAAGAAAACTGAAATGGCCGCTGGCAAAGCGAATGGCAAAAAGCTGCAATACGAAGGGCAAGCCGAAGAGAACAAAGGAAAATCCCAGCAGTTTCGGAGCGAGGCTCTTGAGCCAGCTGAGCCATTGTCTCACTTCGGGCTTCATCATTGTTAGATTCTCTCTCATTCGGCAATACTCCCACCAGATTCCGCGGCTCAGAGTTGCCATCCGGCCGTGACCAGAATGATCCGGACCAGGAAAGGAGAACCAAAGCGCATGAAGATCGGAATCGTCGGTGGCGGAGTTTTTGGACTGTCAGCAGCTTGGGAATTGGCCAAGAATGGCCATCAGGTTGACCTTTTCGAGCGAGATCTGATTCCGGCTCCCCGAGCGGCCGGCACCGATATCTCCAAGGCCATCCGTCTAGAGTATGGAGATCGCTGCAGGCAGTATTCGAACCTGGTGGGTCGGGCGTTCGACGCTTGGAGAAAGGTGGAGCAGTCGTCCGGGCGACGCTTCTTTCAGCAAACCGGGGTGTTGGCTTTGGCGACCCGATTTACTCCAGGGGAATTCGAACACGATAGCTATACGACCCTAAGCGAAATGGGCTTTACACTGGAGATCGTTGCTCCTAAAGAGGGGCGAAAGCGCTGGCCCATGTTTGCCTGGGATCTCCTAGAATGCGCGGTGGCCAATCCTCTCGGCGGCTGGTTGGCTTCCTCTTTGGCGGTGGAGGCCTTGGCTGACTGCGCTCGTCACCAAGGGGCTGAGATCTTGGAAGAGTGCCCGGTTTCCAAGGTCGGTTCGGGCTGGCTGGAGGCCGGTGAGCGGCGCTTCTATGATGTGGTGATCGTATCTGCCGGCGCCTGGATTGGCCGATTGTTGCCCGAATTAGCCGGCCAAGTGAGGGTAACCCGCCAACGGATAACCTTTTATCGCCCGAATTCGAAGAGTTTCGCCTGTCCTGTCTGGATCCACGATCCAGCTCGTTCAGGTTGGTACGGATTTCCGATGAATTCTGAGGGAATCGTGAAAGTGGCCTTACATACTCGTTCGGAAGAAGTGGATCCCGATGAGTCTCGAGAGATCGACCAAGCCTTCTTGGAAGAGAGTCGCAACTTCGTTCAAAGGTGGCTGCCGGGTTTGGACCCAGCCACTCCGGTGACCGGTCGCTGCTGCTTCTATACCAACTCCGAAAGCGGAGATTTCGTTATCGACCGCCTCGATGATCAACTGTGGGTGGCAGGCTGCGGCTCGGGGCACGCCTTCAAGTTCGGACCGGTCCTAGGCGAGCTTCTGGTCGAGGCCCTAGAGTCGGGGACTACGGTGTTTCCCTTTGGAGCCCAGTCCAAAGGGCAAACTTGGTAGCCTCCTAGGTCACGCTCGTTGCGGCTGGGGCGGAAGCCTCGCCCTCGCGGAAAGCTCTCAGCACATCGAGGAAGGCTTGGCCGTATCGTTCTCGTTTGACTTCGCCAAAGCCCGAAATGTTTTCTAGTTCGGCCAAGCTGCTTGGACGATGGTGTGCAAGCTCTGCCAAGGTGGCGTCGTGGGCCACCACATAGGCAGGAACCCCCTGGGCCCGGGCCAGGTCTAGTCGACATCGACGGAGCGATTGCCAAAGGGCGTCATCAGCAGGAGCCTCTACGGCCACTTTCGTTCGCTTCGAAGCTTTCTTAGGGCTGGAGCGCTCTCGGCGAAGTCGTAGTGATTCCTCGCCTTTAAGCAGAGGTGAGCTTCGGGCCGTGAGCTGAAGTCCACCGTGGCCGGCCAGATCTAGATCGAGGTAGCCTCCAGCTACCAACTGTCGAAAGACCGAGGCCCAAGTTCGGGCATCGAGGTCCTGGCCTACTCCAAAAGTGGGGAGCTGATGATGGAAGTTCTGCACGTGCCTCTCGGTGGACTTCCCGAGAAGCAAATCGGTGAGGTAGCCAACCCCGAATCGTTGACCGGTTCGATAGACGGCTGAGAGAGCTTTCCGAGCGGCCTCGGTGGCGTCCCAGGTGTCCACGGGGTCTAAGCAAGTATCGCAGTTACCGCAGGGGCCTGTGGTATCTCCAAAGTATTCCAGGAGAACCTGGCGTCGGCAATGGGAGGTTTCGCACAGACCCACTAAGGCATTGAGCCTTTGAGTCTCGATTCTTTTGATGGACTCCTCGGCGCTGGACTCCTGCAGTCTGCTCTTGTGAAGGATCAAATCTGAGAGTCCCCACAGCATCAGAGCCTCGGCAGGAAGCCCGTCTCGACCGGCACGACCGGTCTCTTGATAGAAAGCTTCCACCGACTTCGGCATCTCGGTGTGAACCACAAACCGAACATCGGGTTTGTCAATGCCCAGTCCAAAGGCCAGGGTGGCCACCATTATGAGCGTCTCGTGAGTGAACCTGGTTTGATTCTCCCGGCGTTCCTCTGCCGGCATCCCGGCGTGGTAGGTCAGGGCCCTGAATCCTTGACTCTCGAGCCAAGTGGCCAAGTTTTCAACCTTCTTTCTGGTCAAGCAATAGATGATTCCGCTCTGCTCTTGTCTTCGATTGAGAAAGGCCCCGAGCTGTCGTCGGCCATCCTGGCGCGCTTGGATGCTGTAGCGGATATTTGGCCTATCGTATCCTCCCAAAAACAGGCGGGCATTCTGCAACTGCAGTCGTTCGAGGATGTCCTTTCGGGTGGCAGCATCTGCGGTGGCAGTCAGGGCCATTCTAGGCACCCCAGGGCAGACTTCATAGAGGCACGGAAGTCTAATGTAGTCGGGACGAAAATCATGGCCCCACTGGGAAACGCAGTGGGCCTCGTCGATGGCAAATAGGGAAACTCTTAGTCGACTTAGAAGCCTTAAGAAGCGAGAATTGGTCGCTCTCTCGGGGGCCACATAAAGAAGATCCAACTCTCCTTCCTCTGCCTGACGTTCGATTAGGTAAGAGTCCTCGGCAGAAAAAGACGAGTTTAAGCAGGCGGCTCGGACTCCCATTTCTTTGAGCCCTGTGACTTGGTCTTGCATCAAGGCAATGAGAGGACTGACCACCAGAGTCAGGCCCGGCCTGATCAGGGCCGGCAGCTGATAGCATAAGGATTTCCCCGAGCCGGTGGGCATGATCACCACGCTGTGACCGCCGTCCAGGGTGTGGCCGATGATCTCTTGCTGCAGTCCACGGAAACTCGAATATCCGAAGACCCTCTTGAGGACTTCGAGGGGTTGTTCCATGAGGTGCCCTTTGAGAACATCAGTGTTTGCTCCTTGGTGAGCTGAACCGTCCGGCTTCTCCACTTGATACCAGGTCAGTCTTCCAACTCCAGAGAACCCCAGCCTATGGAGATGGAGCAGAGGACCGATCGCCGCTCTCACGTTCGTCGAAAATCTCAGGTGAACAAGACCCTGTTCGCCGAACTTGAGATCGATGAAGGGAAGGCGCAAGTGCCCATATTCTTGGTCGATATCAGCACAGGCGGCATGCGGATACACCTCGATCGACCCCTGGAGGTAGGATCACGGTTAGGGCTGGGTGTTCCTGTTTCGGCATTCGGTGTGGGATTGGACCGGCTCGAGGTTCAGAGTCGAGTGGTCTGGCAGCGGTTTCTTCATGGTGGGACCTGGGTTCACGGGTTGGAGTTCGTTGAGCCGTCAGAGGAGGCCAAGGACTGTATTGACCGACTCTACACTGCTTTCAGCAAGGAGGGGCGGCGAACTAATTTTCGACCGACCTCGCTTTTGGGGGTGGCCTATCACCTGGGGCAAGAGTGGGGAAGGCAAGCGGTCTATAAGCTCTCCCTAGATGGCTTGGAGCTGCAGATGCGGGATCCACTTCCGCTGGGAAGTTTGATACCATTCAGGCTTTTTCTCGACGATGGACAGACCGATCCCGTTGAAGTCCTGGGAGAGCCCAACTTGATATTGGACCTAGATAACGGTTTGCACCAAGTTTGGGTAGAATTTCGAGAGTTCCACGGCGAGCCGTTTATGCGGTTGCAGAACTACATCGACCAGAGCACGCAATGATATTCTAGTTCACACCTTTTTAAGAATTGGCTGATATGATAGTCGCAAGTCAAGAATTCTAGGAGCTATCGATGTCCTTCACCCACATCCCCTCAGGCCAAGCCGCTGCCAATGTTCAGGATTCCGCCCGTATGGCGAGGGCCAATATGGCAAAAAGCAAGGTGCATCAGGTCGCCGAAGCCATCAAAGGTTTCGACCAAAAACCTGAGGTCGATCTCGACCCTGAACCCGATCGGGTGACCATCAAGGAACAGAATGCTCCTATGACGGCAACCAAGATCGTTTCCGCCATGACCGTGAACCCCTTCGCGGCCATCCCCGAGAAACTCAGCGGGACCGGGCACTACAAGGATGGCCAAGTTCTTGAGCTCGACGCCACCGTTAAGGAGCCACTGGGTGGAGACAAGCGGGTGCGCTTCCAGCAGAAAGACGATGGAGTCAAGGTCTATTCTGCTCCGGATATGCTGGGTACGATCGCTGTCCGCGAACACACTGATGGCACTCTCTTCATCGCTACCGGTAAGGATGCCGACCAGGTCTATGAGGCCTTTTTGTCCGACGATTTCTCGGGCGGGCAGGGTGGAATTGAGAATTTGACTGAGGGTGCCGTGGGCAAGGAAGGCTTGGCTCGGTACGTGCCAGACTCTCTAGGGTCGGATCTTACTGAGGTGGCCGACAAGACCCAGCGAGCTATTCAGCAAGGGGGTAGAAAGTTTGGAGATTGGCTTTCTGAACTGAACTCCTCTATTAAGCCGAGTGTCGAACCCGATGCCTTATCGAGCCCTGAAGGGAAACCTGAGGTCCCGACCGATAACCAGAACGAATGGAAACCCAGAGTCACCCTCGACAACCTGGCCGAAGGAGTGAAAAAGGACCCTGCAGGGCTAGTGGCCGACTCCATCGCTGATGTGCGCGATGTGGGGAGGGGTTTGCTGAAAGGCCTTTTTGGGCGAAGCTAGAGGGCCGTGTCTCGGGCTTTTCCTTTTTTGGTAATGGCTTGGTCATTTTTCAGGGCTTTCTGTTAGACTCTGAGGGTGATTCGTTCCCACCGAGGCATGTCTGTTCTCGAAGTCACCATCGCCATGGCCATCCTCGCGGTGACGACGTTGGGCGTTATAGCCGTGCTCACCAGGATTATGGTGGCTCAGAGTGTCTCCTCTCATCAGACTGTCGGGCGATTGATAGGTGAGTCGGTGTTGCAGGAAGCCCTCCTGGCCGGACCTCCAACCTGGGGAGTCGGAGATCTCACGGTCGTTCGCACTAGAGTTGCCCAGGTGGGTCAGAGGTCCGAATCTAGCGAATTCTCCTATCAAGTCATTGTGCGGCAAGTGCCGGATCGAAATAGGTCGGGGGCCGTGATGTTCGACCACGGATCCGGAAGCATCAACATGGGCGATCTGTGGGAAGTTCGAGTTCAAGTTTGGTGGAACTCTGAGGACGGTCCGAAAGGTGCCATTGAGCGGGGAACCCAGAGCTTGTTCGTCAGTAAGTTGGTTTACATTGAGACCTGAACGCCCCCGAGGCTTCACTGTGGCCGAGTTGCTGATCGCAGCAGTGATTTTGGGGCTACTGCTTGCGCTGGCCTTTGGTTCAGTCACCATGGTGACCAAGCTTTTCAACGAGACGGAGTTGCGTCAATCGGCCGAGCTTCAACTCAGAAGCATTAAGCTCTTGCTGGAAAGAGACCTCGAATTGACCGATTTTTGGATGACTAATTCACTCAGCCGTGGCCCTACTGGGGATATGGGTTCTCGGGATGCTCTGGCGGTCACGACCCTAAGCGACTGGCAGGCTCCGAGTCGATACGATGGGGTCACGGGCCGACCTCTTTGGGACCGCTATGTGGTTTGGTACGCAACTCAAGAGGAGCCAGGGCGACTGATTCGTCAGGTGGTGGCGCCCGGTGGGGGAGGTCTGACCTTGACCGAGGCCTACCAAGACTTGAGTTCGAACTTGAGTGAGATCAGCCCTGAAGGCAACCGCGATGTTTTGGTAACCCGCTACCTCTCCGAAGGCCTCGAGAGTTTTCGGGTGACACCCAGACTCCAGAATGGCACGGTTCAGGTTCAGATTCAGTTGAGGTCCGAAGGGGGGCGACGAGCTCAGAGCATGGAGCGGGCGACTGAGAATCTTGAGTTGACCTTGACCTTTCGGTTGAGGAACACTTGGCCTAAGATCTGAACCACTCGATGAGCAGGAGAGCCGAAGTATGGTGTTCTCAGCGCCTAGGAGGCTGGCCGGAAACCCTCTCAAACTGAAATCGCCCCTACTCACAGTCATGCACAGCGCTCCTCATTCGAAATACAACTAGGTAACACCCATAAATGGGTACCCGGCTTCGGAGCACTGC
>JBJHCR010000154.1:0-14850 GCA_050486105.1 Vulcanimicrobiota bacterium | reverse complement strand
GGGTGGGAGTGGGGTCCGGCGGTCGAGGTGGACAGTTACGTGGCTGAGAAATCCGGCGGTACTTGGGTGGCCATCGAGGGACGCCAGGGCATGAACAGACCAGAGTTCGCCTTAGCCTGGGTGCGCGATTTCGGCAACATTCGAGCAGCCAACATTGACATCAGCAGCAGCCTTCGACCCGAAGGAACCCTAATAGGCGAACACACTCCAGGAGCGATGAAGGCTGACGTTGCAGCTCTAGGAAAAGACGGGTTCATCGCGGTGTTCAACGACGGACAGGGCATCGCTTCGTCGCACATCCGAGGGCTCACCGGAAAGATCGAGATGGCGAGCACTGCCATCAAAGGGCGATTCGGGTCCTTTTTCACTCTGAGCTCTCGACCGTTTGGGCCGGCTCGACTGGCAGTGGGCTCGGACCGCACCGTAGAGGTCTTCACCAGTGACGGAATCGATCTCAAACACGACACCGATGAAACCCTAACCCTGCCTTTCAGCACTATGGATGTCCAGGTGGAAAGCGCCATGGACGACGACAAAAACCTTCATCTGCTGATGGTGGTTCCTAAAGCCGAGGGATTCACCGTTTGGTATGCTGGCCAGAAAAAGCGCAAATGGGGCGAACTCGAAAAGGTGGCCGAGATAGACACCAAAGAGCAGCTTCGAGGTTTCGACATTGCCGTCGCCGGTGACTTCGTGGTCGCTGCCATCTCAGAAGGCTTCAGAGCCCAATTCTTTCAACGGAAGTAGCGAGCCAACGCCAAAAACTCTAGGTAAACTTGGAGCGATAATTGCTCTTGAGGCTGCTGCCATTGGTGTAAAGAACTTCCATGCTGGGGCTTTCGACCAGACTGTCTCCAGTGACCAAGGTTCTACCGAAACGAGTCGAGGAGCCAATCTCAATCTCGGGGGCCTCGGCTCGCAATGCGTTGTAGACCGCACCCGTGCAATAAGTTGGACCCTCTTCTAGGTGCTTGGTCATCTTATAGGGATTCCCAACTTGACTTTTGGCGTAGGCCAGCACTCGATCGGCTTGACCTTCGCTCTCGTACTTGGGCCTCAACACGGCCACTCTCTCGCTGGTGGCCAAGGCCTGTCTCAAGGGACGCTCGGTTTGGCCACCGAGAAAACTGTTCGAATCGTATACCAGACCTTCCCCTGAGTAGAGCATTCCGTGAACCCAATTCCCTTTGCCTTCCAGCACATACTGAAGAAACTCAGTGCGGAAATCGCTATTCTGGGAAGTAACCACCACATCTCCCGGCTCGATGACATTCATGATCTCCTGGTAAACTTGATCTCCGAGCTTTGGCTGGTTGGTGTAGGTTGGGTCGGCCAAGCGTTTCGGCAGCGCGCCCAGACTGAACGTTTGACTGTCGTTGCGAAGTTGATCTGAGAGGCCGGGGTCGGTGACGGCTCCCACCGCTCGACCGGCGGCATAGCCCGCAAGGCCACCCACCAGTCCACCGGTGATATGGCCGATCTGAGGCACCTTGGTGATCTCGGTCCCGAATTCCAGACCGAGACCCAACACGGCCCCTACCGCGCCTCCGAGCACCGCTCCTGGCAATCCCCCCACTCTTGACCCGAGCGCCCCAAGTCCCAGTGCTCCAGCCCCGGGAAGCACGGTGAAACGTCCTATGAGAGCTCCGGTGGCGGCCGCGCTGGTTCCATAGGCCCGCCCGTAGACTTCGCTGCGACTCGGCTCAGTGGAACGACTCAGCTTAGCCTGGTCTTCCGGCAAGAACTCCTCCGTCGATGTCCTCTCGGCCCTCTCCAGAAGCGCTGGAGTTGGAGCTTTTGCAACCGGGTTTATCTGAGTGGTGATCTGCATAAGTCTCCTCAGGCCCCTAGCCTTTTCTTGGTTAAGAACTCTAAACTTCGACCGTCCACCTTTGGCTTGAGCACGGCCTCTGCGAAATCTCGGTCTTGCTCTCGCATGACAACTAGGGTAGCCCGATCAGTTCCTTCAGGGGCGGTCAGAGCCGTTGCACCCGGCAGTGAAGTGGCGAGAACTCGAAATTTCCGCTGAAAATCTTCGGTTTCCTCATCGGAGGATGGCGGCTGATAATCCACCATGATCGGAATGCCTCGAGTCTCTTGACGAAGAAGCTCTCTAAGACTTTCTCCCACGGCAGGCTCAGTAGTTCTCAGCGTTATTCCCTCGGGCGAAGCTTGAACCTGGGTAGCCGGCATCTGACTCAGACCGTCGGCCACCTGATCTGCCCATCGTTTTGATCGCTCGGACTCTGGCTTTGCGGTTGCGAAGCGGTCGGGATGATCGGTGATCAACCCGTTGACACCCCGATTTAGGAGCTTGTTTCCCCGGCGGGTAGAATTCACGGTGTAGGGTAGAACCCCAACTCCGGCCTCTTCGGCCGTAGCCATCAATCCCTTGGAGGCAATAAACCAATGAGGAGCGATCTGGTCAGCGCTGGTTTCTCTCACCACCTCTTTAGCTTTCCCGATGGCTCTGTGTCTGCCCACCAGGGCTCCCCCCAACCCACCAGCCAGGGTCGTCCCAGCAGCTATAAGGGGGTGTCCCGTGGCCAGAGTGCCCAAGGCCAGCCCAAGGCCGGCCCCGAGAGCACCTCCCCGAGCCGAAGACTTAAAGGCCCCTCGAGCAGAGAGAAGGAGTCCGGTGGGGATCTCTTGGTCAACCTCCTTGATGCCCTCCACGAATTCCCGATCGAAGGAGGTCACGGTGACGTTTTGCTCGGCTCCGTGCTGGCGAATCGTAGAAGCCAGTTCTTCGGTAGTGCTGCTTTTGGCCGTCGACTTCTTCACCTCGATATCGACGTGAAGCCGGCCTTGGGCCCAATCGAGCACTTCACCCAAGTGCGGAACACTCTCACCGGAGAAGGTCGGCGAAAACCAGGCGCCGGCATCGAGCTTGGCGATCTCCTCGTCGTCCAAGTCCGAGATCGCCCCCGAGCCGTCGGTGGTGCGGTCCACGGTGTCGTCGTGCATGACCAAAAAACTGCCATTTTGACTCCGCACAATGTCGAGTTCGATGGCATCGGCTCCGTCATAGTAGGCCTGCCGAAAAGCAGCCATGGTGTTCTCCGGGGCTTTTGCGCTAGCTCCTCGATGGGCTATCACTCCGTGCAGTTTAGGCAAAGTGTTGGCGTTCACGTCATGCTCTCCTTGATTCTCCGAATATAGAGAAAATATCAGGAGCAGAGATGGAATGCCGAAAAAACTCTGTTAAGGAAGTGTTACAATTAATGACACTTGAGCCAAAACGAGAAAATGCCTATTCAGACTAACAAGCGAGCAACCATGTCCTTGAGTTCAGGGATATTGAGTGGCTTGGGCAAGAAAGCATCCGCCCCGATCTCTTCGAGAACTCCCACTTGCTCGGCGGTCATGGAGGACACCAGAAGAAAAGGGACATGCTGGGTCTTCTCGTGGAATTTTACTAAGCGAGCCAAGGCCAGCCCGTCTAGGGTCGGCAAGACGATGTCGGAGATCACCAAATCGGGGGGGTATTCGGTGATGGCCAGATAAAGGTCCAGCCCGTCGCCAAAGACCTGGGGTTCCAAGTTGCGCTCCCGAGAGAGCAACCCCTTGAGAAAAAGAGCTTGGGTGGGAGTGTCCTCCCCCAGATAAACTGTCTTCATCCTATAGGCTGCTTCGAAACCTGGGTAAAAACTCTTCTTTGCTCTACCGACTGTGCGCCGAAAAGGGTGCGGAGCGACTAAGTTCGAAATGAGCCTAACGTCGAAGTGGTCCACTTGAGTCGGACCACAGCAGAACAGCACGGCAGAGAGCCTCCTAGTCACATGCCCGAATTTCATTACAGCGCCAGAAACGAAACCGGCCAACGCTTTGCTGGCAGCCTGGAAGCAGCAAACAAAACGGAAGCAATGCTCAATCTGAGTGAACGATTCAGCATCGTCACTAGACTCGAAGAGAAGAGCAGCACCAAATGGATCAATCCTTTTGGGGCCACAGTCAAGGGCGAAGATATTCTAGCCTTTTCTCAAACCTTGGCAGCCATGCTCGAAGGTGGAATCAACCTTAAGCGAGCCCTCGACACCATCTATGCGGACACGGAAAGCCGGGTTCTTCGCAATGTTATCATCGACCTCTCCGCTCAACTCGGAACCGGGGTCGCCTTCTCTAAGGCTCTGGAACAGCACCGCCACATTTTTGATGACTTCTTCATCAATATGGTCCGGGCAGGCGAAGACAGCGGTGAATTGCCCCAGATGCTGAATCGGGTGGCCTCTTATCGCGAAAAGACTGAGGCCTTGAAAGACACGGTCAAGAGCGCCCTGACCTACCCTATGGTGGTGCTGGCCTTCGCTACGCTCATGATCTTCTTGATCCTGGCGTTCGGTGTGCCCTACCTTCGCGGCCTCTACCAAGGACTCGGCATCGAACTTCCTGCCGCAACCAAGGTGATGGTGGCTGTGGGGGGCTTCATGGGCGACCATATCTGGCTCACCCTGGGGGTACTGGTTGCGGGGCTTTATGGAGTTCGGCTGTTCTTCATAAGTGCTGCCGGGCGCTATTTTCTCGATCGCTTGAAGCTGCACGCGCCTATCCTGGCGGATCTCTTTCGTCTGCTCTATACTGCCCGCTTCGCCCGCACGCTTTCGATTCTCTATAGCAGTGGTGTACCTTTGCTAAGCGCTCTTGAGCTGACCTCAAAAAGCGTTGGCAACGTCATCATCGCCAAGGAACTCATGAAAGCCCAAGAAGCGGTGAGGGCCGGCGAAAATCTGGCGGACTGTCTGAGACACAATCCCTACTTCATGGAGTCTGCCATTGGTATGGTGGCCGCGGGCGAAGAATCCGGCAAGCTCGATCACATGCTGACCAAGGTTGCAGACTTCTACGAGCATAAGGTCTACACTCGCTTTGATGCCATCGCCTCGACCATAGAGCCGTTGATGATGATCGGTGTCGGCATCGCCATCGGAATCATCATCGTCACCCTTGGCTTGCCGTTCATGAATCTGGCCTCGGCCTTCAGCTGACGGCCGAGTCGCAAACCTTGAGTGAACCCGTTCTCGAAGAACGTCCTAGCTCTTCCTAGAGAACATAGACGGAGCAAGAACTGGTGCTCTGTGACAATCCTCAACTGAACGAAACGAACGTCCAGCGAACCGTTCAGCTGATAGGTGATGCCGTCCGAGACTGGGAGAGGACACCGAATATCGGCTTAGGTGGGCTTCACCGACCATCGCTCGGAAAGATCTCCTTCTTGACCTCACAATAGCAGATATTTGCCTGGCGAAGCTGAGCCTGAGATTGCGATTCAATCTGTTTTATCGTTTCTAGGTTGTTTCCTCGGAGAGCTTCCTTGTAAAGTAGGTAGCGAGCGCGTGATTCTTGGAGATATGCTAAGAACTTGTCGGAGTGATAGTTGATCGCGATATCCAATTCCCCCTGGTGTCCGCATCCGCTGGTTCCGAACGGCATGGCACCGTCCGGTCCGAGCACGACGCTGGTAGAGAAGCCCAGTGAGTAACGCGAATCGCGTTCAAAAGCCTCGTTCCAGAGGGAAAGCCCGCCAAGTTCTGCGGGGAAACTCTGATCGCTGAGATTGATTTCAAGAGCGACAAAGTGCTCATTGAGTTCATCGACAACCGCCGGGTCAGAGAGAGCAACTGCCCTCGTTAGACGTGCCCCTAGTCAAGCCCTGTCCTCACCAGGCCTTCCTTTGAAGTTCACAATCATAAAGACCATGAGCGGCTTTTCCGACAAATGAGCCTCTCGTAGGGCAGAGGCGGCGTCGGGTAGCCAGTGGATGGATTTCCATCGAGTAGGCTCCTCCCATTTCGGGTCCGACGCCTCTGGCAATGATGGAACCTGTGCCAGGGAAAGTGAGCAACAAAGGAGCCAGAGCAGAAGCACGTTTCGCATAAATTCCGTCTTCGATTCTGACGACTCACTGCCTCTTGGATCGTAGGATTTTCTAGCCTGACTGGCCTTTTGAGTGCGGGAGTCCGGCAGAATGTGCCCGGGCAGCTAAATGACATCGTGCCAGAGCACGGCTCACGCCGCGGCGAGACTTGCTCTCGCATTTGGCGGAGGCCTGCTTCTCTTCCGGCAGGACCGTTACATCCGCCTCCAAAAGAGCAGCCATGAAAAAAGCAGCGTTGATCTACGACTTCGACGGTACCCTGGCTCAGGGAAACATGCACGAGCACTCCTTTCTCCCATCCCTGGAGATCGAGCCGACCGAGTTTTGGGAGAAGTCAAACGGAGAGGCTCGTCGTCAGGACGCGGATCAGATCCTCACCTACATGCGAGAGATGTTACTTCGTGCTCGGGCGGCCAATCTGGATATCACGCGAGAGTTGTTGAGAGATCATGGTCGACAACTCACTCTGTTCCAAGGGGTGATCACCTGGTTTGAGCGGATGAATCGGTATGCGGCAAGTCAAGGGTTGGACCTAGAGCATTTTGTCATCAGTTCAGGGGTCCGAGAAATGATAGAAGGGTGCGAGGTGGCCCATCAGTTTCGCCAGATCTTTGCTTCCAGCTTTCTGTACGAAGACGGAGTGGCGGTGTGGCCCGGATTGAGTATCAACTATACCACCAAGACTCAGTATCTTTTTCGGATCAATAAGGGGATCGATAACTGCTGGGACAACATGGCGGTAAATCGATGGGTGCCGGAATCTCAGCGCCCCTTTCCTTTTCGCAATATGATTTTTATCGGTGACGGGGAGACGGACATACCCACCATGAAGATGGTAAGACACCAGGGTGGTTACGCGGTCGCGGTATTCGACCCGGTGCGTTGGGGGCGCTTGCAAGATAGAATTTACGGCTTGATCGCCGAAGATCGGGCCAACTTCGTAGCCGGGGCCGACTACTCTGAAGGGAGCCAACTAGAGGTAACGGTCAAAGGTCTTTTGGGTCGGATGGGGATGCGGGAATAGGACCCGCTTCTTTCACCTGAAGTTTAAACTTGAGGGGCGAACCCCATCGCACCGAGGTGGATTGAACACTGCGTCTCACCGTGAAGCCGAGGGTGCGAACGGCGGCCAAAATCAACTCTTTCTCTACGAGTCGACCTCTCCGCACTGCCTCTGTCCAACGAAACAGAACTTCTATGCTGTGGGGCTTCGTAAACTCTTGAAAGGGAAACTGAGGGCTGTAGCCTTTGTTCGTCGCCGTTTCGTCTTGCAGCTAAAAGTGAGTGAGTTTCGCCGTCACGAACCCCACCGGGCCCCTCTTGCCCTCCACCCGACCGAGGACACCTTTGAGTGTCTGACGGCGAGGATTTCCCGGTCCCGTCGACCATCGACGACCCGGCGATTCTCACGGAGATTAGGATAGTTCTGCAGGACCTTCACCGAAAACTTTCGCTATCCGTAGCTCGGTACTGTTTCCCTCACTTCGTCCTCGATAGGCGGCTGCGGCGGTAACGCGGCAGAGACGGCTTCAAGCTCGATAGAAAGGTCGGGAAAAACGCTGCTCTGCAAGGTGTGTTCGGCGCCGTAAACCCCCCGGGTCAGATACGAACCCTCCCGGTTTTCCAGGACTTCAATCAGCAAGGGATAGGGCGTCACCAACCAGTATTCGGGCACGCCTTCTTTGGCATAGAGATTGAGTTTGCGGAGCTTATCGTGCCTGAAAGTCGAGGGGGAGAGGATTTCGATGACAAGTTCAGGTGGGCCGTCCTGAAATCGGTAACCCAATGTGTCGCTGCAGCTAACCAGAATATCGGGTTGCACTACGTCCGTTTCTGAGAACTTCACATCGAAGGGAGCCAGAACGACCTTGCACGGACCTTTGCCGAAATGGGTCCGCAGCGCGAAGTGGAGTTCACCCACGACGGCCTGGTGCAAAAGCGAGGCCCCGGCCATGCTGTACGGTATGCCGCCGATCAACTCCCAGCGTTTGTCGGGGTCGAAGCTTTCCAGGTCGCTGTAGGTAAATCGTTGAGGCTCAGGATCGTCCATCTCCATAACTTCGAACTCAATTTATCGAAGTCCGTCTTTGGAGAGTTCAGCACCACGCGCGGCCGAACTCATAGGAGCTTGCCTCTGACGTCAGAAGTGTTTGACGATGAACCAGTCGCTAGAGGAACTTTTAAAGTCGCAATACACGAACCCTGTCGATTCCTCCGGAAGCTTCACCATGAACGAGGAGAAAGCTCTGGAGAAGATCGCGCAGTACCAGCTTCCGTTTCCCGACGCCTGGGTGGTGAAACTGGGACAGGGCGTCGTGCTGTCCGGCGCTGAGGGCCTTCAAATTCACCAGACCAGCACCGACACCGTGTTTGAGTTTCGGCCGGCGAAAGCTCTGGATGCCTCTTGCATGACAAGCTTCTTCGACCCTGCCGAACACCCGGTGCCTTGGTGGCAGAACTTTCGTAGTTCGCTTTGGGCGGTGGGGCTAAACCTGCGTCGCCCCTTCCAGATCGAAATCGGCGGTCGCGGCTATTTCTGGGATGGCTTCGACCTCCACGACAGTGGGGTGTCGAATTTGCCTGACCGGAAGGTTCGCTTAGACATTTCCCATCGCACCGCGGAACAGGGAAAAGGTTTCCCGATCATTCGGGGTATCCAGGCGGCGATGCTGAACGCGCATCTTGGCCAGGTGTTCTCGGAGATTCTGTTTTCCTGTCCGCTTCGAGTGTTTTTGGACGGCCGCAGAATCGACGGCTTCCAACGAGTCTCTGGTCACGGCTTCAGTAGGTCCAACCACCCGGTCAGGATGTTCTGGATGAAGGGTCAGCCCGCACTCACAATTCCGCCCGCGACCCTGGAAAATTCAGGCCACTTTGCGGGCCATTCCAAGCTCCAAGCGCTCACCCATTTCTTTGATAGTCGCCCCCCTGAGCACGAGGTGAGAGCCGCCGCCCTGCTGTCGGCTCACGCCTACTATCAGTCGGGCAAGAACGGGGGTTGGAGACTTCCGCAAAACAAATCGGTCATGTATTGGATTCGCCACGGAGTCGTGTTGCAAAAGGAAGAGTTCAGTCTCCCCGCGGGTTCCGTATCCATGGCGGTCTTCGCTACCTGCGATCATATCAAGACCGACATCACGGGATTCGGTCTGGAAGAAAGCCACAAGCAGTCGGACCTGGTTGAAATCTGCGCGGGGATAAACCAGCAGTTCAACGCGGACAGTTTCGACCTGGTGGTGCACGATAGGGAGCGGCACAAGGCGCTCCTGAAGTTGGCGGGAGGAGTGGCGGTAAGCGGCCTGGTTTTGAAATTCGTCTTCCCTCCGGCGATCTTTCTGGCCGGAGCCGGGGGTTACAGTGCGATAATGTTGACGCAGACTATTGCCAAGGTCGATTCCGCCATAAACAAAGACCTTGGCAAACTGCAAGACGAGTGGCGAAGACTGAGCGTGCAATTGGTCGAGTCTAGGCAGGAACCAGTATAGCCGCCGCTCGCTCGTTCCACTCGATCTCCACATGACCGTCTCTGACCACGTAGGTACGCTTGCTGAGCTTGTCTTGGAGGACCGTTCCGTCTGCTCGAGGCGAACCTTCTCGTAACGGAATCCGACGCGCCGCGTAAACGCGGGAGATATCCAATCGTGAAAGCCGCTCCCGCGGGACGTTGGTGATGTATAGGTGATGCTTGCCGGTTTTCTCGTTGCGAACACCTACAAGCCGGAACGTCTTGGTCACGGTGGTTTGCCAGGCGTCTAATCGTAGCTGCCGCGGTGGTCTAAGAGGTTGCCAGTGATTATACTGATCCAATGCACGAATTCTTCAGACACAAACTGGCACTTCATGGACTGTTGCCTCCAGGCCAGATTATTTCCAATTGGAATGTCGCGCCAGGAGATGAACTCGTTTTGATCACGGTATCCGAGGCAGATCTTGAGCGGGCTCATGAACGCAACAGAGGTTTTGCCTGTAATCGCCCCGACGAGCCCTATGGTGCCACCCTATGGCGCCTCAGCGACAAAGCCCTGCTTCAAACCCTTGAATTGGAGCGTCTCGACTTCATCCACGTTATCCCTCAGGCGCTATCGGAAGGTCGGTTCTTGCTGGTTGGTGCTAGGTGTGGGCCGGAAGATGACTTCAATGCCAAGGTGCTCAGCGCGAACGGTGAAGTAGAGAGCATTTTCAAGGTGGGAGATGCGGTAGAAGACGTTCAGATCGCCCAGGACGACACCGTATGGGTCTCCTACTTTGACGAGGGCTCTCTGCACAACAGGGCTTGGAACGGTCGATGGGACGGGCTCACAGAATTCGATCTGAAGGGGAACCTCAAGTGGCAGTATGAAGGTGAAATCTTAGATTGCTACTCTCTCAACGTGGAAAAAGGGGACGTTTATGCCTGCTATTTCACAGATTTTCCGGTGTTGCGAGTCTCTCTCAAGGACAAAACTGAGACTCTCTGGCAAAACAAATTTCGGCGGGGCTGCAAAGCCCTAGCTGTCTGGGGCGACAAAGCTCTGCTGGTGGGCGGATACTCCGACGAATTCGCCGTGGCAAGTCTCGTCACTCTGGGAACGGAGACCACCGCCCTAGTCAAGGAATTCAACCTTGAGCTACCCGCGGAGAACAGACTCCTGACCGGACGCGGCCCGCTGTTGCACTATGCGAACCGTGAAAACTGGTGGACGCTCGACATTCGGAAGTTACTCTGAGAACCAGGTTCTCAAACATCTTGAAGGCAAGGGGGGCTTCCTCTACTTTCCATCCCCCGTCTCCGTAGAATCCAACTCTCGTTTCACAAAACCTGCAATTGCCGCACTGTCATCATCCGTAGACCCGTGCTCCTCCAAGACCGACTTAGTCATCCTCTTGACTCGGAAGGTAGTAGAGTGCTTCCTGGAGCCAGGAGTCTTAGCGGCTTTTCGCTCGCCGAGTGCCGGTATAGGTGGGATGTCGACTGTCTGGGAGAGTACACCCAGGGGAGAGTCCGTACCCTCAACTCCTACTCTGACAGAGAACTTGAGCCTAAGAGGAACTTCTCCGAAAGTTTGCTCGAGGGCGGCTCTATCGCTGCAGTAGAGTTGAGCAGGGCGGACCTCCCAGCTGAATTCCCGGCCCAGACTCATTGGCTCTGGGACCATAGAGAGAGTAAAAGGGCGCAGATGTTCGTCCCTTTCCTCTGTCGATAGCGATTCAGCTGGAAAAAACAACCACTCGTTGTCACCCATACTAAGCGAAATATCACTGCTTGGCATTGCACCGGTTAAGTATGCATGCATCGGCTCGTCCGAAGTGAGACTGGCCCTTATTACCAAATCCTCCAAGCTTTGGGTTGGACCGGAAACCTCCACCCGTAGCCTTGGGCTCGCCGGAGGCTCGAGACTTCGAGTAGATTGGAAAAAAGCGCCCACAAGGGCGACCACACAAAGGGTAAGGAGGAAGTCTCGTAACGTCATTCCTGATCATTTCAAGTCCGATGGCTCTTTACCTGGACTGAGGATCCACTAAAGCTCTCGCATGCCAATCCATTCGATCAAAAATGAGTCCATACGGTGGCCGAGGGGGGTTTGGTTTGAGCAGATACTCCACGTACCAGGCGACCCAAGCATCATCCCCTTCAACCTCCTCGAGCGCCCCAGCCCACTCTTGCATGCCCACCCGCCGTGCAAGCCAGGCGTACTGTCGAAAATCCTTAGGAAGAAAGGGGCGGAGAAGCATCTGAACGACTCGCTTTCTAATCCGATCCATTTGCTCGTTGGAGAGAGCGCACTTTGTCAAAGCCCTCGGAATGTTGGACTTGGTGATCGGCCCAAACGCCAACCCTCGGTCTTCTTCCATCATCTCGATCCCGATCTCGGCTGCGGCCAGATCACCCCTCTTCATTCTCCCAATCAGCACGTCTAGAATCCCCGAAGTCCACTGCCGTTCTCTGTCATAGGCCTTGACTTCCAGCTCGGAATATTCCAATCCGTAGTACTCGCAATAGCGGCGATAGCGAGCTTGAACTCCATCGAACCGCCAGATATCTTGATTGTCCAGCGACGAGTGAGGAAGGCTCCTCCAGACTCTTTGAATGAGGGCAGGTGAAGTGCGATCCTGAGTCAAGAACGAAGCCTGTGGTTGTCGGGCTTTCTCGGCTGACCCATCTCTTGAGTGAATCTAGTCCCCAGGTCCCCAGGGATGGGGGACCAGTGCAGTGGAATTCGTCATCCAGACCAATTTGAATCCTTGGTTAGATAGAACAGGATGATCTGATGAAATGGTGTGGCTGGATTTTGGTCGATAAGTTTTCTGACCTTCTCTGCTAATCGGGTCCTTTTCTTTCTATCAAGTGACTCTGGCTTTTTGACCCACTGCTTTAAGAAGGTTGTCAGGACCGACTTTCTGGCTCGCATCAAAGCATCGACATTTAGCCCGAGCACGTTATCAATATCTTCCTGTATTTCTGTTATCGAGCTGGACATCCGTCCCGAGTTGTCGTACTTGATCGACTTAACGTGCCCTTCCCTCTGGGGATTTGCTGTAACGCATCGCCCGCCCTTGAGTACGTCGCAGTGGTGCCCGCCTGGGCAACCTTCTCCTCCCCGACAAGCCGCCAACAGATTTGACCAGTCGAGACGCTTCCTCGGCTCCGATGACTGAGACTCCCAATGCTCAACACGACAAGTGCTTGCATTCACGGAGGACGTGCAATAGCAGCACACTCCTCTCTGTTCCTCTATCAGGGCCCTTTTAATGTCAGCCTTAGTAGCCGCCTGAAGAAACCTCCAGACCTCATAGTCAGATTCGGCGATACGCTTCTTGTGGGTCGCTCTTTCGGTAATTAAGCTTTCTGGCTCGGTTTTCTTTTGTATCCAGTACACCTAGTCGTCCTCAAAGACTCCGGCTTCAAGGAAGTCGATGGCGCTACGTTGGTGAACTATCTCAGGATCATTCTCTCCAAGTTTTTCTGCTAGGCCGTCAACTAAGGAGCGAGCTTTGTCAAACTCTTCAGCCTGCGTGTAGTGGTTTATCTTGTCAATGACGGCAGCGGTCTCTTTCGGGAAGACAGGCACATTCATCAGCTCAACCAGAATGGAATTGGCCTCTCGTCCCTCGACGAATGCCCCACTTTCGAGCACCTTGAATTGTTCCAGTATTCGCACGGAGTCTCGCGGCAACTGACTGAGCACAAGCGGAGAGTGGGTCGTGATAAAAAACTGACAGTTTGGGAACGTCTTCTTAAGCTTCTTAAGAACCTGCCTTTGCCACGATGGATGGAGGTGAAGTTCGATTTCGTCAATTAGAACGATACCATTCCCAGTTAAAGGTTCCGCGTGATCAGGGTTGGCCAGGGCGAGCCGTCTTGCAAGATCGCCTACCAAGGCGAGCAGACATTTTTCCCCATCAGACAACTGCTCAACGTCTAGCTCTTCGTCGCCCTTTTGGACTACCATCCGTTGCTTCGGCTTTCTTCGAACTCTCAGATTTCCAAGCCCAGTGAAAACGTTTACTGCATCTCGAACTGCCTGAAGCTGCGGGTCCGGCGATCCATCGGGATGGTCTCGGAACAATTCGTTCTCAAGATTTTCACGCTCCCTGAACCACTCAAAGAAAAGCCGAAAGTCACGACCTCCAGCCGAGAGAGCCTCGTGATAGGCCTCCAGTGGTCCGAAATCGTGTTTTGTTCTGATCCGGCGAGGCACATCCAACACGGCGCGATTTACTGGGTAATATACAACTACAGGCAAATTGATTGGCAGTCTATCCTCGTTGTACTCCCACTGGAGGTCTCGAACAATTGGATTCAGGTCGCCGAACTCTGAGGTCACCTCGACCTGGGATGCCTTCGCTTTCTCTACTATCGTCCAAGTTCGCTCATTGCCATAGAATGAGACACTTATCTCCAATTCGCAATGCTGAGCTCCATTCTTTATCTGGCTCTTAGATGGTCGTCTTCCACTGGACTTTCGGTTTTCGACCCGTTTGGTGAGCCACGAAAGCGATATTGCTAGTGCGTCCAGGATCGAGGTCTTACCGGAACCATTGTTTCCGATGATTGCGCAGACATCATTATCTTTGGTTTCAAGATTGATGCTTTCAAAACCACAGAAGTTTTTAAGCCTAATGTTATTACATCGAAGCGCCGGAGCGTGTACAAGGCCATCGATGACAGCGGGCGGGGGGCAGAACAAACCTGCTGCGTCGCCTTCGAAACCGAGCTTCCGAAAAAACCCTACACTTTGCTGGCCATCTCCCGCGAATGCGGGGTATTCAATAATTGCGGAAAACCCGGTATTTGCTTGAGGAGGCTTCGTACGAACCGTAACTTTACCGGAGGCAGAAACAACAAGTTCGACCTGGTTCTCTCCTCCCACAGGTAACTCCATGTAGGTCTCATCGTCTGTCACAACGCGTTCGTGACCTTGATGCTCAAGGAGCCGAAACACAGCTTCGGCTCGGTCAGCGGGTTTAAGACGATGCAGAATGGTCACAAGAATGAGTTTCTCAGTTGTACGCGCTTCCCTTTTTAAAGAAACATTCGATCGTGGCCCACCAGCTTTTGGACTTTCCCCGTTGGCAACTCCCAGCCAGAGTTCTTCGGCGTTGGGTGGCTCACTTTCTGAGCGGTGGAAACACCGAGTCCAAACGAAGCGAGTTTGGCGATGTGGATTGGTTCGGCGCACAGCCTCTTTACTCCAGGGAACCTTTCCCTTTTCAGCCTCTGCCGTGAGGAGTGGGAGCCACTGCAATTCCCGTCCTACCCGCCGAGCGGTGGAAACAGCCAGTCGATGCTCTGCTCTACTTAAGGCCCAGCGCTTGCGTCACGGCAAGCGTGAGTAGGTCCACAAGTTCGGGGTCCATAGCCTGATACGCGTCGGGGATGTCGAGATTGATGAGGTTTGTGTTGGCCAAGAGATCGCCGAACCTGCTTTGGAGTTGGCGACGATGCTGGGTTTCCATCACGAAGATGGTGTGGGCCCAGACGATGTCGGATTCGG
>JBJHCR010000153.1:0-14862 GCA_050486105.1 Vulcanimicrobiota bacterium | reverse complement strand
TCCCAGGACTCCACCATCCTTTTCCGCGCTCCAAGCACTGGCTTTGCTCCCAAACCAGCATTTCATGAATGTTGACGAAATGAGCCAGACCTGATCCCGGTTGACAACTCAAAAGACATCTCTCGACCTGCTCTTCAGTGCTCCTCGCAGGCTTACGAAAGTTTCTCCACTTCTTGCTCCAAGGCCAGCAGGCGCTTTCTGGTGTCGGTAGAGGTGGTGCTGAAGTCGGTCATAACCTTGAGTAGGTCCGCAAAGCGTTGCTCCTGTCGGCCGGAGGCCTGGGCTAGTCCCTCGATGGTCTTGGTGTTTCTTCGGACATTGTCATGGAGACTTTGCACCGCTTTCTGAAGTGAGTTCACCGTTTTGCCCTGTTCTCGATAGGAACGAGAGAGAGTCTGTTGGGCTGCGGTCATCCCCTTCTGCTCTAGCATCAGTCCGGTCAAGGTTTTCAGAATCAGATCTTCGCTCAAGAGGACCTCCTTATTCTTGGGGCCAGGTCAGCAACCCTACATCATAAATTTTAGCACCTCTTCGCTGTAGAGTCAGCAAACAAAGCGTAAAGGATTGGTAAACTTGGGCTGAAATCGCGGAGACCCCTGTAGGCGCATTCTGGATCTGATGCCCGAATACTCTTGTCCGATGTAACCCGCACCCGCTGGACTTCTTGCCGGAGCAGGGAGGACTTAGGCAAATGCAGCGACAGGCAGAAACCCGAAGCAGCCCGAGTTATCGGTTGTTGCGTCCTTTACAAAGAAAACCACTGCGGGGGGTTGACTCGGTCCGTCCATATCAGTGCAACGTCCGTGAAGTTCGTCCCTACCAATTGTGGTCAGGCGCCGGGAACCCGCGTCCGCGTGGGTGTCGCAAGGAGAAGTGAACGCTTAATACCAGGCGTATTTGAGTGAGATTCGACGCCGCGAAAGAGGATGCATGGCCGCCAAGACTAGGGATGAACTTTGCGGACGTTGTACTAGCGAGAGCCACGAGGAGTGTTCGGTGGGCTTCACCTAATGAGCTCCGTGAACAAGTGGACGAGCACGGGTACGGAGATCAGGGCTATCATGGCCCAAGAGCAGGCCATAGCGAAGTGAAGCACGAGCGGTAAGGCAAGTGAGCCCCGAGGTGCGGTTTCCTGGTACGGGTTTCTGTGAGTCTGAATGAAAAGCAGTCCAATAAGAACTCCCGTCCAAAGCACCAAGAGCGGTCCCCCTGGCGGTAACCATGGGGAGAGCACTTTGACCATATGGGAGACAGGCGGACGGTCGACTTCCCAGGAGCAGCCATACCAATACGGAAGGACTTTGACAAAGAACCAATATCCTAAAATGGTGAGCAGGCCCTGCAACCAGACCATGAACATCAGAGCGCGGTAGCTGGGGCGAAGCGAACTCCAACGCAGATTCACCTCACCAATGGTCCGACGCACCGCTGAAGTGTTCATAGACATCCCAGCAATTGTATGAACGGTAGGGCCGCAGCGAATCCCAGCACCAGCGCAACGCAGTTCAAACCGATGTGCAGAGCGAAAGCCACTTCCAATCGAGCGACCGGTAGCTCGACCTCCGATTCTGGCACTGGATGGGGGCGCCAACGGCGAAGTCTCATCAGTGTCATGGTCCAAGCCAGTAGGAAGACGAGTGCTAACCACGGATGATTCAGGAGGGGTTGGATCGTTAAGGCGGTTTCCGTGATACTTGGCAGATTGACGTTCATTTCGTGGGAAAATTCTTTGATGGCCAGAAGAATAGGGGCCACGACTAGGCTTAGGGCCAGGAGGGTGAGGCAGCCTTGCAGCCACAGGGCGAAGAACACCAACCGGTGGGAATTCTGCTCAAACCGGTTCGCTGATGCTTGCTCCATCTGTCGAATATTCGACTTCCGAGCGGGATCGCCTGGCCCAGCCTCCCAACGCGGAACTCCGTTCGATCTCCATTCTGCCCTTCGATGGGGGCTTGCCCTTCGTTGCAGCCCTCGAGCCGATGTGCCGGTGATGCCAACACAGTAGGATTTGCGCGGCACTTTAACAGGACTCCCCCTCGATCGGGCGTATCTTGAAACGGTGAGCGTCGTTGCTCACAAGCACCGGGAAAGCCAGCGGCGCGAGATGTGTTCCGCACTTGGCTCTCGGTCTCCAGGCTAACACCCCCGGGACGCCCTTTCATCAAGACCCCTCTTTTACAGGCCTGGCGCCTTGCGAGATGGATGCTCTCGGGCATCTTTTCTCCCGCGCTAGCTACTGGAGATGGGTTAGGAAGGCGCGTCCTTCTTTTTGGCAAAGTCTCCGTCATGATCGGGACATCCCATACCCAAGAGCATTCCGGGGGCCGGGTGACGGTGTTCGAATACCAGCGAGGCCTGCTGTATGACTCGGGTGCATTCAAGCGTGTACTCATGCCGGGCACCTACCGCCTTTGGTGGTGGATGCGCAAGCATATCACCGTGGTGGACATCAGACAAAGCAGCCTGCAAGTTTCAGGGCAGAAGGTCTTTTCTGCGGACCCGCTTCCGATTACCGTCAATCTTACGGTCGACTATAGAATCGTCGACCCTGCCAGAGCAGTGCACGAGAGTCAGAGTTACTTGACCAAACTTTACGAGCATACCCAAAGAGAGGGACGCGCGGTTCTGTCCGGGGTTAGCGTGGGGGAACTGATGGGAAGTCGTGAGGCTCTGCATGAGTTGCTGAAACAGCAACTGCTCCCATATGGAGCGCCACTGGGTTTGGAGATTTTGGCTGCGGAGGTTAAGGACCTTGTCTTGGTGGCCTCGGTTCGTGACCTCATGACCAAAGAGGTGGAGCAAAAGTTGCGCGCCAAGGCTGCTCTAACGGCAGCTCGTGAAGAAGTGGCCACATTGCGGGCTCTGGCTAACGCGGCTCGCCTGGTACGCGACAACCCTGAGATTCTCCGTCTGCGAGAAATTGAGGCCATGGCCGAGTTGTCCCGTGGTAGCGGCAATACCCTGATTCTGAACGCTGGCACAGCCGCTTCGAACTTGGTGGGAATGAGCAATAGAAGCACTCCGGCGGCTACCGAGGGCGAGTCGCCAGACCTTTAGGCCCACTTCCCGCACTCGGCTGGCGCAAGAGCCATATTGCTGAAGATACGAACCTCGCGGTTGAATAACCCGGGAAACCGAAATAGGGCGAGGTTCATCTCGTCTAGCCCTTCGAGAGACTCCCCCTTTGCGAGCCGCTCGCTGGTCGTAAGGAAGCTATTCATTTCCGATTCCATGGCCAGCGCCATCTGTTCCTTGACCGAAATGCGCTCGACCATGCGAGCAGTCAGCTCTTTCCACTGCTCGGCGGTCAACTCGGCATCAGGTCCGACCAGTCCGACATAGCCGCCGACACCAAGGGCTTGCACAGCTACTCCGAACATATCACCAAGGAGACTGGTGTGGTTCTGGAGGGTTTTTCCGTACTGCACCACCAGCACGGTCAAGCCTGCCGCCTCCCACGGTTGACACTTCTCTTGTCCCAAGTTTTCTGCTAGGTTCGCACCCTGGCGGAAGGCTATTGGAAAACAGCGGCCTTTGAGTCGGTTCAGGGCTAAAGTCCCCAGGTCAGGGCCTAAACTCTACCCCAGCAAGGGCCAGAGCCTGTAGGCTGCAAAAGCCGCCAAGCACACTAGGGTTGCAATGCCAAAGGCGAAGGCTCGCATGCGGTGAGGAACATAGTTTTTGCCCACGTGGATATAAGCGTGGAAGTATCGGCTGAAAACGAAGGCCCAGGCTAGAACGAGAGTGCCTTGGTTGACTCCGTCCACCGCCGAGAGCACGAAGCAAAGGGCGTAGAAAAGCATGGGGGCCTGGAACTGGTTGTCCAGGTTGTTGGAGCACTTAAGGACGGCTTGGTCGGGCCAAGCCTTGCAGTTGAGCGCCGTATCTTTAAGGTTCACCTCCTTGACTTTCAGGGCCGACATCTTGCGTCGGAGAAGCAGGGTGTAGAGAAAGATCACCAGGGCGAAATGGGCCAGGACCGGCACGAAGATCAGTTGAGGACTCATACCGTGAGTTTTTCCTTGGAACGAGCGGTCGAAACCCCAGCAGCAGATTTGTGACCTAGAGAGAGCTCCAGACCCTGCTCGTCGGCTTGGTTTATTGCTGAGGGCTCCCCTGCGCGCCAGGGATCGGGGCGGCTTCGGGCGGGTGAAGCTCTCGCCCGGGGAAGGAACCTACGAACTCGTTTTCGACCCCTCAGCTCATCAGCAAGAGCCCATTGGCTCCCTGGGAGATTTCAATGCCAGGAGCCGATTCCTGATTAGGCAGACGCTTAATCTGAAATCCCACCGTGCCACCCTGCTGGTTGGTCTGAAAAGTGAGCTTTTCGGTGAATTGGGAGTTGCTTCGCTCATAGCCGTTGCCGACGGTCTTGAAGGTCGCTGTGGCGTCGGTGTCGTTGACGGTGTTCGCAAGGGCCAAACCCCCTGCGATTCCGGCAATTGCGTTGACAGCGACCTCTCGAGCCAGCGATTGACAAGCCTTAACGTAGGTCCCGATGGCCTTGCCGGTAATCTTGACGGCTTTCTGGGCCACGTTCAGTTTTGCATCGCGGGAGATGGAGATCCCATCGGAAATTCCCCGACCAACGTCCTTGGCAACCTCTTTGGTGCCTTTCAGAAGGCCGACGGAGGTGCCCTTTACCGCTCCACCTGCTCCGAAGGCAACTCGACGTCCGATATTGGCAAAGTTTTGTCCCAGTTTCACTTGTATTTCTCCTATCGAATTGGCTTTTCTGTTTCGAAGAAGCGCAGCTGAGCTTTTTGCTAAGTCGGCACCCGAGGCTCGTACTTAGGGGTATTTTGGGCAGTGTTGGCCGCCTGTGACTCCTGAACGTTTCTTCTGACTGCAGTATCTCAGAGGGCTGTTTGTCAGCTGTTAATCGTTCGGGTGACTCTTCGGGAGCGCTTCCCTTTCAGCGATCAATAAGGTGGATGGCTCGACCTTTGAGCGGGGGAAATCCATGTAACAGCTGTTGAACAGCTCTTTGGGATAGTAGGCCCAGAAGTTCCAAGGAGTTGAGACAGATGATTAGTAGAGTTAACCTTCGAATGCACAACGGGACCACGGGCGCTCGAGCCACATCCTTCAAAGCAAAGGTGCCGAATTCGGTCCATACCGCGGGCAGCGATAAGCGAGTCGCCTCCACTCTTCTCGAAGACAAGGTGTGGTTTCCCCTCAACTACGTTGCCGAGAAGGTCGCTGTTAAGCCGAGTAACCCCAGCCAATTTGACCCGTCGGAGGCCCTTAAGTCGGGGATAGTGGTCAGTGGCGACTGCCTCTTGGGTGTTGCCGGTGCGACCCTCAAGCTCATTGCTCAAGACGATGGGATGGTGGCCCTTATGTCGGACGCCAAGGGAAGTAGCCGCGAACTTCCGGTGGAAACGAAGAGAGACGAATCCTTCGGCTTGGATCAGGGGATCGATCGCCACAATTTGTCTTTGCCCGATGGCTCTCACTTGCAGATCGTTGCCTCCGAAACAGGACAACTACAATTCAGTAGGTCGGATGATCCGACCCATTTTCAGAACTCTCTGGGTGCCAATCTGTGGTGGGAAGGCTCGGAATTTAACCTTAAGCAAGTCTCCATGGCGACGAACGGAGTGGGCGCCATTGCCGTCTTGGACAATCCTCTCAGCATGGACCAGCGACCTCGGATCATTCAAAACACCACCGAGGGCGGTCAAGAAGTGCAGCGCAGAGCCGACCTCTATTCTGTAGAGTCGAAATTCTTCGATAGCAACCTAAAGCGTGACGAAGATTTTGAGACCACAGTCGAAATCCTAGACCAGTCGGCCGACAACGTCCTAGCCTCCAACAGAGCCCTAATGACCCCGATGAGAGGATTCTAAATCATGAACATTCCCACCCACATCTCAAACACGGCCCGAAAGGCCCGTCAACATTTCCAAGCTGCTGGAGATCTTCCCCTGGGCCAACCGATAAAGTCGAATCACCAGGATTTGCGCCTAGCTTTTCACGACGCCTACCTTCGTGATGAGTGCCCCGACGATCTCAGTCCGGGTCGAGGGGTGGTGCAGACCATCGAAGTTCACGGGTCTGATGGCCTCCGTCCCAATCATACGACCACCTATTACCAGGGCACTACGGAGAACGGCTGGGTCAGGTCCACTCAATTCTTGTCGCAGGATGGTGAGCCTTACAATCATGGATCCGTCGATCTGGTGCACCATAGCGATGTTCACTTCCAAGGCGATCAAGCGACCTCTCTGGTTCTCCTTGAACGTCCTTCCGGATTTGAGGGCTTCCTCATCAAGGAGACCTATCACCAGGGGAAACCCACACATACCGAAGTAAGGTCGTTCACTAACCAGGACTACGAAGAGTTTCTGCTGTCTCGGCAATAAGCGCCCTAAGCCATAAGCGGGAGGAAAACTCGGAAGCTCGCTCCTTCAGGCGAGTTTTTGAGTTCGATCCCTCCCCCGTGGGCCTTGAGGATCTGAAAGGAAATGGCGAGCCCCAAGCCGGTTCCCTCACCAATGGGCTTGGTGGTGAAAAAGGGCTCGAAGATGCGCTGTGCGTCCTCGGGCTGTATCCCCGGACCGGAATCGGAGACCACCACCGACACTCGCCCCTGACTCTTCTCGCCGCGCACGGAAATTCGAGGTGGGCGGCGCTCGCTGGTCTGCTTGCAGGCATAGCTGGCATTGAGAAGCAGATTGACAAACACCTGCTGCAGCTCCGTGGGGGCACCCCGGACCCACATATCGTTGGGCAGGTCCAGCTTGATATCGATCTGCTCTTGAGCGATTTGCTCTTTGAGCAGCCCCCAGGCCCCGGTCACCGCCTTAGCCAGGTCCACTCTCATATCTTGCAGGCCACTGATGCGGGAAAAGCCCAAGAGTTTCTCGATGATCTCTTGGGCCACCGTTAAAGACTCCTCGGCAGTCTCCAAGCTCTTGCCAACCTTCTCCAGATTGCCCCCCTCCAAGCGCAACTTGCCTGCCTGGATCTGCAGCAGGGCCGCAGCTAAAGGAGAGTTGAGCTCGTGGGCCACGCCGGCCGCAAGCTGGCCCACGGCGGCCATCTTGCTCGATTGGACCAGTTGTTCTTGGGAGAGCTGCAGCTGGCGGTTGGTTTCTTTCTGAAGGAGCAAGGCCTCTTCGAGTTGTCCGCGGTACCGAGCGGACTGTAAGCCGAGAGCGAATTGAGAGCAGAGTATGGTCAGCAAGCTCTTTCGGCTCTCGGAGAGTGCGGTGGGCTCCGGCAAGCCCAGGGCTAGGACGCCTTGCTCGGGTAGAGGCGCCAGGATCAGGGTCGGGGAAGCCGTTGGAAAGGTGAGTATGTTTTGGCTCTCCCAGCACTTGGCCAAGGCGTCTTGAGGGGGCACGAGATCGGTTTCCCCAAAGGAAGACCAGCGTACAAATCCTCGTGGGGTAGGGTGCCAAAGGGAACGCTTGGCTTCGGGAAAGAGCGGGGTGAGTGCTTCGAAGCAGTCCTGGATCAGCTCGGATTCGCTGGGGTGCCTGGCGAAATACTTGGCCAGATTCTCAACCAGTTCTCGCTCCCGAGTGGTCCTCTCCAGACGATGACTGGTGGCGCTCTTCTCCCGGCGAACCTGCTGCAGGCTGTCTTTGGTGTCACGTAGTTTTCGGCTGGTTTCAACCAAAGCTTCTTGGCGGATCCTCATAGTGCCCCCACTTTGAGCGATCAGAAGAAGGGCCCCTAAGAAGATGTTGATAGCCGGTTCTTGGTGGGCAAGGTAGACGGCTGGAATGGAACCGACCACCGAGGCTAAAGCGAAACGGTTGCGGATCGTTCTTGTTTCTTTCGAGAGTGGGAAAAGGGCTCGTCCCAAAACCGCTCCGCTGGCTAGAAACGCAAAGCAGGTGAGGGCAAACCCTAGCTCAGGACTTGCCGGGACGAGGGTAGAGACGAAGACGGCCACAGTGACCGCCGTAAAGTCGGCCACATAGGTTGTCACCAGTTTTGGTGCCGGACCCAATAGATACCTCAAGGTCAGGCCCAGCACGCAGCAGAGCAAGGCGCCCGTGGGTCCCACTCCGGGAGCGTAGGTCCCTGACAGATAGAAGGCGGGGGCGCAACAAAAGGGGCCGTATCGAGTTCTCGGCGCCGCGCGGACTTCTAAAACTGACGCAGCCAGAAGCAAAATGACCAGGGCCTTGTCGAGAACCGGGGGCTCCGAGGTCAATAAGGTGGCGAAAGCCATGCCTACTCCAACGACAAGCAGCAGTTGCCAAGCCTTGATCATGTTTTCGTTCTATATTCCATCAGTGATGACCGCATAGATCGGTAGCAGGCTGGCCAGCAGAATCCCTCCTACGACAACACCCAGGATGGCCATAGTGAGAGGTTCGATGAGGGCCGTCAGGCGGTCGATTCGACTCTCGAGATCGAATTCCAACAGGCTCGCTACCGTTCGAAGCAGAGCTTCTCGTCGACCGGTTTCCATGCCCACTGCCAGGGAGCCGGAGACCACATAGGGTATGATGGGGTGCGACTGCAGCGACGACTCCAGGGATTCCCCGTTGATCAAGTCTTTTCTGATCTTCAGGAGAACCTCGCGTACCTCCGGATCGGCGCAGGTAGGAGAGAGCGACTCCAAGGCCTGGGTCATGAGACATCCTGCCTCGAGCATCAGTGCTAGGTCTCTGCAAAAATCAAGGAAAATCTGCTGACGGTTTATGGTTCCGAGGATCGGGCTACGAAACAGCACCCAATTTCTGAACGAGGTTGTTTCCTCTCTCAACCCCCAGGTGAGATCGGCGAAGAGAAAGACCAGCAGACCCAGAAAGACCGCCGACAGCCACTTGGCTTTGACGAAGAGTAACAGAATTCGAGTGGGCCAAGGGACCTCTACTTGGAGACCGTCCATAAACCCTAGCATAACGGGCAACATGGAGTGGCTTAAGAAGATTATCAGAGCCAGGGAAATCAAAACCACCACCGCAGGATAAGACAAGGCCTGAAGAACTCGTTGTCGATGCTTGCAGCGATCTTCGATTCGTTTCACGATGGCCTGGAGAATAAGCACCAGGTTTCCCGTCCGCTCTCCCACAGCGACGAGAGAGACAACGACCGGGTCAAAGCTGTGGGGGAAACGGCGTAAAGATCCCGAGAGAGTTTGTCCGGTAGCGACGGCCCGAGCTATGCCGGCGGAAACGAAGCTGACTTTCTGGTAAGCATTCGAGGAGAGCACTTCCAGAGAGTCCATAAGGGGGAGGCCTGAACTGAGCATGACCGAAAATTGAAGAAAGAAATCTCTCTGGTCTTGGAGCGAAAGACCGGGGTCCTCGTATTCGGAGAGGTGATGAACTGGCTGTCGATGTTTCATGGGAGTCTCGTTACTGAGTATGGGTTCATTTTAGACTTCCCTTGTTGACAAGCTGTTATTTGCCAGAGAATTTGGGACAAACTCAGAGCAAATTCCAGGAGAAGGTGAGTGGTTAACAAAGACCCTCTAATGCTGGAAGAGACGGTTCGAATCCTCCTCATCGAGGACGACAATGGGTTGCGGACGACTCTCGTTGAGCTCTTAGAGGAAAAGGGCTACTGGGTGAGGGGAGTGCCTTCAAGCGAGAAAGCCATCGAACTAGCGCACCAGAACAGCTTTGACTTGGTGGTCACTGATATCCGGACTGAAGGGGAGCAGGACGGTCTCTCCACTCTGGCGCAAGTGAAGGAAACCCAGCCCGAGGTGGCTGCGGTGGTGATCACCGGCTACTCCACCGAGGACTACGCTCTGCGAGCCGTCAAGCTGAAAGTGGAAGACTACCTCAAGAAGCCTTTCCAACTCCACGACTTTCTTCAGCGAGTGGATCTTATTGCCCGACGTAAGCTCCAGCTCAGACGAGAAGCGAAGGAACGGGCGGCGGTGCGAGAGACCATCAGGTGGTTCGCCGAAAGGATCGCTAGAGCTGTCTCCTTTGGAGAAGAGGATTTCGACCTAGAGCGATACTTTCAGACCGTCGACCTCCTGGTGGAGAACTCCGCCTTAGAAAAGAGCATGCAAGAGGACGTCAGATTGGCCGCCTCCCTTGCTATCGCTGAAGAGAACGACGATCTCGAGCTTCCTGAGGGAGTTCAAGAAACTTTGCCGCCCTCGGTACTCCATTTTGTTTATCATAGTCGAGAGCATTGGGACGGGAGCGGTGAGCCGGATGGGCTGGCCGGGTCGAGCATTCCCTTGGGCTCTCGTATCCTTCGATTGGCGAACTTGATGGGCACTCATAAGGAGCTTACGCCTTCGGAACTCCACGAACTTTATCCCGGGCGCCTCGATCCCGATTTGATCTGTAGGGACCAGGCTGCCGCGAGCAGCCGAGTCTCAAGTGACGAGCAGAGTCGAAGCCTGTTGCTGCTTGGCAACACCCTGGAGGACGTTGGAAATAGGCGGCAAGCCTTGGATTCCTATCGAGAATTGACCAGCAAATATCCGAGTTCTCGCCTGGCGGTCAACGCTTGGCTCGGAATCGCTCGTATCTTTCAAGAGCAAGGGCAGATGACTCAAGCGACCGAGGCTGCGCGAGAAGGTTTGCAGCTGGCACGCCGACAAGGGCCAGGTCTGTTGGCTCTGAGTGCCCTCGAGGTTGGGCTTCTCTTGTCTGCGGGGGGGGAGGAACTGGGTCGAGATGCCTTGCGGGAATCGGCCGAACTCATGCGGCAGTTTCGCGATCAGGGGGGAAGGGCGTTGAGTCTGTTGGCCTTGGCTCACTTTTGGAAGAGTGAAGGCTCTATTGAAGCCGCCCTGGACGCTCTGGTTTCAGACCGGTTCACCTCGGAGTTTGTTCGAGCAGCCCCGTGGTTGTTAGAATTTGCAGTGCAGCGATTGCCAGAGGATTCGGGGAAGCCGGTTTTCGTCAAGGCTGCGCGAGACTGTCCTGTGAATCTGGTCAATCTTTGCTCAGACATCACGTTTCCCACGGAACAACGAGCCTCGGTTTTTGCCGTGGTCAAGGAACTGTTGCCTTCAGAATCCTTGACCCAAATCGTTTCGAGGCTTGCCAATCATCCCCAAGACGAAGTTCGTCTGCGAGCGGATCAGATGCTTCATCGTAACGATGAAGGCCAGGCCCCCGCTCTGCCAACGCTTCGCCTCTTCACCTTCGGAGGCATTCGAGTGTTTCGCGGGTCCGAGCGCATCGATCGGGATTGGAGACGGCAGAAGGTTCAATACTTTCTGGCCTATCTTTTGCAGTTGGGAGACCGCTCGTTGAGCGACGAGAGTTTGGTGGACGTGTTTTGGCCCGGACCTCTACAGAAGGGGAGGATCAGCCTGCGAGGGGCCCTCTCCTATCTGCGCAAGAAGCTGGTGCCGGATTTGGTTTCCGATGAGATCAACTATTTCTTGAAGCCGCCGGGATTGGTGAAGCTGAATACCGCTCTACCCATCTGGTACGACCTATTGGAGTTCGATCGCTCTCTCAGTCAGTTCCGAAAAAGTCAGAAGAGTTCCAAGCCCGAGGCTACCGTGACTTTAGCTCACCAATTGGTCAACCTCTATAGGGGTCCGTTCTTGGAGGATTGCTACATGGATTGGGCCATAGAAACCCGGGAACGAACCGATTTTGCCGCGACCGAAGCTCTCATTTTTTTGCAAGAAAACTCGCTCAAGGCTCAACGCTTCGGTGAGGTGATCGAATTCGGAGAACGCGCGCTGGCGGTGGACCCGAGTTCAGAAATGGCCTATGAAGGTCTGATGAGAGCCTATTTGGCCCAATCTAGAGCAAGCGACGCCCTTCGGGTGTTTCAGAAGTGCGAAACTACCCTCGAGAAAGAGTTCGACCTGGAGCCCTCTGAGACGCTCTTGGAACTCCGAGACCAGGCTTTGAGTCAGGCGTGAGGTGACGCTCAATAAGTAGCGGTGGTGGTGAAACCTTGCGCCACGGGGGCGTCGGTTCCACCTCCGGAGACCCCAAGAAACTCCTCGATTTCCGGAAGCCCCTTGACATCCGTGGAGCGGTCCCAACGGTGAACCAGTTCGGTGTCTCGGTTGCGAAACAAGAGACCACCTTCGGCATCAACGCTATGGAGGGTACCGAGGGACTCTCCGTCTTGGGTAGAGGGGACATCGACGAAACTCCATTCCCCGTCACTAAGTTGGTAAAGGTCCCCTGTATCACTGGTGACGTAGAGTTCCCCTTCGGGACCACTGGCCCTCACTCTTTGATGGGTAGCGCCTCCCGGCAGAGGGGGCAACTCCGTCCAAGTGTTGCCGTCCAACCGGGCCAGGCGAGTACCACTGTTGTCCTCAACTTCGGCAATGAAGCTGTCGTCCGGACCGAGGAGTCCACCGGTAAGCCTTACTCCATCGAAGGGTCCTTTGAGGTCTCTCCAGGTTCCTGTTGCCAAATCGTAGCAGAAGACAATGCTGACAGGAGCCCTGGGAGGGCTGCTGATGTTGTCGTAGGTGAAGAGGGTGTTTTCTCCAAGAAAGACGTTTGTTCTCACCGATGGCGGTCCGGTCGGCACGACTTCGTCGTCGACGTACCTCCAACCGCGTGGAGGAGGCACGTCGTTCCAAGACTGGGTTCCTTCATCCCAAAGGTAGGTGGCATTGGAGTTTGTGCCCGAGAAGAATGCAGCCATCTTGCCACTGTTGTTGGCCTGAAAGTATTGGGAGGCCTGCAAGTCGTAGCTATCGACCTCCAGTCCAAACGCATCGTAGCCTTTCGGGGGTGGTGGGGGCAACGCAGTCCAAGCCACATCATCGACCCCGGCGAACTTAAGGGCTCCTCCCTCATTGGCATAAATGAGGGCCCCACCAGCTGAGGTCTGAGCAATGACCTTGCTGTAGGCGATCCCGTCCCATTCGCTGCGAAGGTGGTAGATGCCGGAGGATTCATCTTCGATAACCCAGGCTTCGACGTCCTCAAACGTTCCAATATTGACCTTGAGAGGTCTTTCCCTGGGGAAGTCTTCTGGGGCGCTCCCGTTTTGCAGGAGAGTATGCAACTTATTGACCGCTCCTTGGGTCGCGAAGCGGTACTGAGTTATCTCGAAGGCCTGCTGAGACATGCGCGTGTCGGTTCGCAAGTTCGCCACCATGATGGTCATGCCGGTGAATAGGAACATCACCAAGAAAAGAGACACGACCATGGCGAATCCTCGTCCTTGATTCGAGTGGCTTGACTTCATACTTCGCAGTGTACCACTCATTTAGGGTGCCATCCATAGCGAAAGGTCGAGTTTTCCAACCTGCCGCTCCACCGCCTCTGCCGCTTCGAAGCCGGCGGTCAAGGAAACTCTCACAATTTGGTCGGCTGACCGCTCAAAAGAGATTTCTCCTTTGGGCCCCAGAGTCCCAACTATTATGGGCTGGTCTCCAGTGACCGAGAGCAGCCCATTGGAAAAAGCTATTTGCCGAGGTGGGAGCCAGAACGGAATGCCGTTGGCAGCTACAGCGAGGAGACCGTTCTCGTCAAATTCGGGTGCCTGGAACTCCAAGATGTCTGAAGTTGAGCCAACTGCCGGTGAGAGGATACGACAGCCGCGCAAGAGGGTCTCCAAGCGTCCAGCGGTGGTGGTCAGGGCCCGATCGATGTCTGTGCCCACGTTGCCTTTGAGCTGGGCGGAAGCGTAGGACCGCATGGAGAGAGCCACCAAGGTTCCTAGAACGGCGAAGATGGCGAAGGAGACCAGCACCTCTATCAGAGTGAACCCCTGCCGGAACAAAAACGGAGTCCTCATTGCTCGATGAACTTGCTCCATAGTGTTCGCTGCTGCTCTCCGTTCTTGTCTATCCAGTAAACTGTTACGGCCACATCCTTGAGGCCCTGTTCGGGAGGACCGTCAAAACTCTCCGTTACCTCGTATTGGAATTTGTAGGGGTTCTCAGCAAGCATTTCGGTAGGTACGTCGATGCGAGCTTGGGAGACCTCGGTCTCAATGTTAGAACTCAGTCGACTTTCAATGTCGATCATAATGGTGGCTGCCACTTTGGAAGCATGGACGTTGACAGCAGACTTTTGTCTGCCTTTGAGAACGGAGATCTGCAAACCCACCAAGGCCAACAAGGACAACGCTAAGAGCGAAATAGCGACAAGGATCTCTGAAAGCGTGACACCTTGTTTGTTGAAAGTCCTGGTCACTTGTCAAAGATTCTCTCTTTCTGAACGACCTCCCTTGGGCCATTCGGGTTTAGGCCTCTCTTGGCCAACCTAAGACGACTTCATCCCCTTCGTTATCATAGGATGGGTAGGAGGTAATTGTTGTCGCTTTCAAACTTTGCTATGGTTTTCACACAGCCATCATGAATTTTAACCAAAAACAGATGTTGCAGCGCCTGGCTGCGGCGCAAGACTTGCAGTCTCAGGACTCTGATCCAGCCGTAGATTTCGACAGCCTTTATCGAGAAGCGGAGGAGCTGATCACCGATATAGTTGTGCACCCGGATCCAGGAACTCTCGAAGAACTCGAGAGTTACTGGGGGGAGGCGATGGCAACCTTAGGGGCAGAGTGGGAACGCTTACTCGACGAGGTTCTAGCAACGGCCGAAGAAGCCGCTTTAAGCGAAGCCTCCTATCACCACAATGGTGACATGTATTGGCGAGTACTCGACCGCTGCTACCAACGAATTCAGGATCAGGGGGAGGATTCGGCTTTTTGCCAACGGTTGTTTCTTGAGTGCCTGTCTTGTCTTCGCGCCACCGCCACCCTCCACGAGTCCCTGGCTCGCTAGTGCAACGTCTATGAAGTTCGTTCCTACTGAATGGTGGTCAGGCGCCGGGAACCCGCGCTTGCGTGGGTGGCCGCGTCCGCGTGGGTGATGCAAGGAGAAGCGAACGCTTAATACCAGGCGTATTTGAGTGAGCTTCGACGCTGCGAGAGAGGATGCATGGCCGCCAGGGCTAGGGACGAATTTTGCGGACGTTGTACTAG